>JARKQO010000057.1 GCA_029974855.1 Eubacteriales bacterium | reverse complement strand
TTTTCATCCCGCCTCGTCCTTTTCTGTAAAATGGCTATCAAAAAAGCTGACGCCTCTGCTACGCGCAGAAGTCATCAGCTTTTTGAAAGCGGTTCTGACGCCGGTATCCCCGGCCATCAGGGGAGAACTTCTTTCCCCTTGCGCACGATCATACCACAGAACTTTTTGGGGGTCAACGCAAGGATGATTCTTCCACGTCCTTCGGGAGCCCAACGCGCATGAGCTGTGAAAGGAATCCGCGCTGTGTTTCATCGGGGCCCCGCAGCGTCTTGTCATGGAGAGGCGCTTGTGATATGCTACCCATGGAATGAAAATGCGCGGCAGCGACGTTTCCAAGCAGAATCCAAAGGGGCGGTCAGGGGCGGCAGCGCCCGATGGACCCAAGGCCCCGGGGCCCGGCCGCCGGGTTCGGCCCTCTCATAGCGACGGGAGAGAAAAGGAGAAGTTCCTATGGATTTGTTAAGGACCATCCTCATTTACATGTCCATGGTTTTCGTATCCTCCGTGCAGACGGCCCCGGAGGCAGCCCTCCTGCCCCTGGAGCCCACGGCCTTGCCCACGGTGATCGCCCAGGCGGTTACGGCCACCCCCGCGCCCACGCCGTCGTCCACCCCGGTTCCCACCCCCGCCATCACCCCCAACACCGACTACAAAACCCTTCAGGTGGGGGACAAGGGCGACAAGGTGACCACCCTCCAGCGCCGCCTGGCGGAGCTGGGATATTACACCGGGAATGTGGACGGCGTCTACGGCAACCAGACCCGCCGCGCCGTGGAGCGCTTTCAATATTACCATGGCCTCAGCTCGGACGGCATCGCGGGCAAGCGGACCCAGACGGTGCTGTATGAAAGCAAGGATATCGTGTTCGCGCCGGTGGACGTGACCCCTTCCCCCTCCCCGGCCACGACCCCAGGGCCTACCAATACTCCGCCGCCCGCGGCGACCTATACCCCGGCCCCCACCGCCACCCCAACCAGCAGCGCGACCCCCGCGCCCACCTATACGCCCATGGTTGCCCCCTCGGCCCCTTTGGCCATGGCGGTTTCCACGGACACGCCTGTGCCCCCTTCCGCTCCGGTGATCACGGATAGCCCCGTGCCTGAGGATACCTCCGCCTTCACCCAGGAGCCCCAGGATGGCGTGGCAACCCCCGCCGCCTCGGAGGCGGAGCCCACCCCGGCCCAGGAGGAGGAATCCCCCCCGCCTCAGGAGGAGGAGACCCCCGCGCTCCCGGAGGAGACCCCGGCTGCCGAGGCGCCGCCTCCCGCCCCCTGGGAAGGCTACTCCTTCCTGTTGGAAGGCCAGGACCAGCCTGTGATGACCGTACCCCAGCCCGGCATCGACCCCGTGGTGCTGCCGCCCCTGCGGGACGCTGAGGAGGCGGTGCTGGTTCCGCTGCTGCGGATTTTACAGGACGCCGGGATCTGGGTGGTGCCCCAGGAGGATACGGGCCATTCGGAGTATGCCTTCGCCATCGGAGAGGACCTGTACCAGCTCTCCTTTGACATCGACCAGGGAGGAAATCCCACCGGACTTGCCATTTTCAAGAATAACGAACCCCAGCTGATGGACCGCCGGGTGGCGGTGCTGGCGGATGGTATCCTTTACCTTTACCAGGGGGACGTGGAAAAAATAACGGGTATCGCCTTCACCCTGGAGGAGGGGAGCCAGGTGTATACCGTCACCGTACCGGCCCATCCCTAAGGGCCGCCCTTGGGAAGCCCATCCATTTCCTGTGGGATTCACCATGTTTTACTGGGCCATAACCCTTGACATGCAAGCATTTGCGGCTATAATAGACCGTAAGCGTGCTTCGCTATGTGGCCTGATTTGCTTGGAATTCACAGGCTGAGGGTGGGAGGAGAAAACAATGACCATACAAATGACGAGGAACAACAACCCCAAAGCAAAGCCTGAGGACGAGAGCAAACTAGGGTTTGGCAAGGTTTTTACGGACCATATGCTGCTGATGGACTACGACGCGGGCCAGGGCTGGCACGACGCCCGGGTGGTTCCCTACGGCCCCCTTTCCCTGGACCCGGCCTGCTCCGTGCTGCATTACGGCCAGGAAATTTTTGAGGGACTCAAGTGCTACCGCAACCCCCAGGGCGGGTACCAGCTTTTCCGGCCCAGGGATAATTTTGAGCGCCTGAACCGCTCCGCCCAGCGCATGGGCATGGCTGCCATCGATGTGGATTTGTGCATGGAAGGGCTTTTGGCCTTGCTGTCCTGGGACAAGGACTGGACGCCCCACAGCGAGGGTACGTCCCTGTACATCCGGCCCACCATGATCGCCACCGATCCCTTTTTGGGGGTGGGTGCCTCCGGCAAGTACCTGTTCTACATCATCCTCTCTCCCTCTGGGCGCTATTACGCGGAGGGCCTGGCCCCTGTGGGCATCTATGTGGAGGATCATCTGGTGCGGGCGGTCCGGGGGGGCGTGGGCTTCGCCAAGACCGGCGGCAACTATGCCGCCAGCATTCTGGCGGGAGCCAAGGCCAAGACCAAGGGGTACGCCCAGGTGCTCTGGCTGGACGGGGTGCACCAGCGCTACATCGAAGAGGTGGGCGCCATGAACATGATGTTCGTGTATGGGGGCAAGGAGATCGTGACCCCGGCGCTCAACGGCAGCATTTTGCCGGGCATCACCCGGGACAGCGTGATGAAGCTGGCCCAGGCCATGGGCCTGAGCGTGGTGGAGCGCCAGATGGCCATTGACGAGGTCATCGCGGACATCAAGAGCGGCAGGATCACCGAGGCCTTTGGCACCGGCACCGCCGCCGTGGTGTCCCCTGTCAACAAGATCTGCTATCTGGACGAGGAAGTGCGCCTGGGCAGCGACCAGGTGGGCGATATCACCATGGGGCTCTACGAGCGGCTCACGGACATCCAACTGGGCAGGGCCCAGGACCCCATGGGCTGGACCCTCAAGCTGTGAGGGGGAAAAACCCCTTCCCATTGATTACATTGCAAAGGAGGTCGCCGTATGCTCAGAGAAGTCACAACCCATTCCGATTGGGGTGAGAAGACCATGAGCATGATGCGTGAAAAGCAATTCGAGGCATGCGAGCGACGCTTATCCGCACACCCTGGCATGAGCCTGTTCTCCTCGGACATCACGGATGTGGAGGTACAGGCGCTGATGGAGGGCTCCTACTACCGGCAGGAGATGGGGGAGACTTTGGTGACGCTGGAGGGGCTGCGC
The DNA here is from genome assembly GCA_029974855.1 of Eubacteriales bacterium. Next base: position 9,413 of record JARKQO010000057.1, on the reverse strand, counting down.
CAGGAGGTGCTTGGGCAGCTTCCCACGGAGGCGCTGTGCCTGTCCCAGGGGGAAAGCCAGCTGGTGGAAAGGCTGCTGCTGGCCCAAGGCTCCATCACCCTCACCGAGTGGGACGATATCGGCGCGGCGGAGGCTTTGGTCTCCCGGCTGTGGTGCTCCTTCCGCATGACCGAGGAGGATTGGCTGCTGGATTTGCCCCAGGCGCTGCACGAGCCCATCTTGCTGGTCATGAACACCCCGGAATACAGCCAGACCAAGGAGCTGCTCTTCCGCTACGACGCCATGATGATGGGGCTGCTGTACATCGCGGGCTTTCTGCATTGCGCCCAACCCATCCAGACCTTTACCCGGGATGTGATGGGCCGCTCGGACCGCCTGGCGGAGAACCTGGCCCGGCGCTACCTGAAATCCTCCTTTGAGTACATGACCGACAGCAGCAAGCAGATGATTTTGCTGCATCCGGGCCTGGCGGACCCCTACCGGCTGATCGCGGCCATGGGCAGCGAGGAGCTGTTCACCCTGGAGCTGTCCCAGGAGATGATGGCAGGGGGCATGAACGGCCTGTTCCCGGAGGAGGAGCCGCTCCACGAGGCCATGTGCGGAGCGCTGGACGGCTTTTTGAGGCCCGAGTACGACGTGGCCGAGGCCACGGAGGATTTGCGCATGCTGGCCAAGCAGGGCGTAAGCCTGGAGGCCATGGAGGCCGTGATGGAGTCCATGCTCTGCGTGGTCCCCACCGCCGGCATGAAGCGGGCGCTGGAGCAGCTGCATCAATGCACGCCCCATTGGATTGGGCTCAGGGCGGGTCTGCAACACTGAGCGGACCGCCGAAAGGGATCCGTTGTGAATTTGTATAGGTTCGTGGTGCCGCTTGACATTGGCGACGTTACGCTGTACGCGCTGGTAAGGCGGATGCTGCCCCGGCTTCCCGAATACGCCGTGAAAGAGGCTTTTGCCCAAAAAGATGTAAAAATGGATGGCCTTCGTGTCCCCAAAGACGCGAGGGCATTGCCCGGCGCCCAGGTGGACCTGTATTCCCGCCACGCCCAGGAGGAGTGGGAGGTTCCCGTCCTCTTTCAGGACAGCCGTGTGCTGGTGGCGCGAAAGCCCGCAGGGGTCAGCTGCGAAGCGGACGCCAAGGGCGGCAGGACCATTGCCCAGCTTCTGTGGGACGGGATGCGAAAAACCGATCCCGGGAGTCCCGAACCGCTGCTGTGCCACCGGCTGGACAATCAGACCGAGGGGCTGCTGCTGCTGGCCAAGGACCCGGAGACCCAAGGGTGGCTGATGGACGCCTTCAGGCACAGGCAGATTCACAAGACCTATACCTGCCTGGTGAAGGGCGCTCCCCTTCCGGCCCACGGGGTTCTGGAGCAGTATCTGCTCAAGGACGCGGCCAAGGGCAAGGTGCGGGTGGTGCGGTCGCCCCGGGAAGGGGCGCGGCCCATCAAAACGGAGTACCGGGTGCTGGAGCAGGGGCCCGTTTCCAGGCTGGAGGTGACCCTCCACACCGGCCGCACCCATCAGATCCGGGCCCAGCTGGCCGCCATCGGCCATCCCATTCTGGGGGACGACCTCTACGGGGACCGGGCTTTGAACAAGGCCCAAAGGGCCAAGGGACTCATGCTCTGCGCCACGGGGCTTTCCTTTTCCCTACAGGGACCCCTGGCCTATTTGAACGGGCGGTCCTTTCACATTGAACCGTTATTTTAGGAGAAGAGATGAACACAAAGGAAATCAGGCTGATCGCCATGGATATGGACGGAACGCTTTTGAACGAGAACAAGGAAATTTCCGAGGCCAGCCGGGAGGCGCTGAGGGAGGCCGCGGACAAGGGCATCTCTTTGGCCATTTGCAGCGGCCGCTCCGGCGGGGACAACAGCTTCTACGCCCTGGGGGCCGGGCTGAAGGAATGCTATATCCTGGCCTATAACGGGGCCTATTGCCTGGAAGCTCCCCATGGGAAGCCCTATTCCCAGCATTTCCTCGCCAAGGAGGCGGCTTTGGCCACCCTGGCGGTTCTGGAGGAAGCGGGCGTCAGCTATGCCTGCTTTCTGCCGGACCGGATTGTGGCGGTGGAAAACGAGCTGTGGCCCAAGGAGAGGGGCTGGGCGACCCACGCGAACCAGCCCGGAGCTCCCCGGATGCTCCATGGCAGGCAGGAGGTGGATCGCCTTCAAGGGGAAGGCATCCACAAGATCATCTGCATAGAGCGCGAGAACCTGAACCTCCTGGAGGAAATCCGCCAAAGGCTGCTGCCTGTGGAGGGCATGGACGTCACCTCCTCCTGGGCCAACAACCTGGAGCTGATGCCGGCAGGCGTCAACAAGGGAACCGCCCTCCGGGAGCTGGCCCAAAGGCTGGGCCTGTCCCGGGAGCAGGTGATGGCCATCGGGGATTTTGACAACGACCTCCCTATGCTGCGCTACGCCGGGTGCTCCGTGGCCATGGGCAACGGCTCCGAAGCGGTGAAGCGGACGGCCCGGTACGTGACCGCCTCCAACGACCGGGAGGGAGTGGCCCTGGCCATTCGGCAATACGCCCTATAAAAGACCTTTCGTTTTTTCGTTTGTACGCGTGCCATCACAACCGCACATAAAGGATAAGCCTGGGCCATGCTTTCCCCATGGTCCACGCGGAGGAGCAAACCATGAAAAAAGCGTTTCGGGCGCTGCTGGCGCTGGTTCGGGAGAACTGGGCGCTGTATTTGAGCGCCATCTTTGCCACAGCCATTACGGTGATGGTAGGCTTTGCCATTCCCCTGGTGCTTTCGGAAACCGTGGACGTGGTGCTGGCGGATCTGCCCAGCTCCCTGCCCCCATGGATCAAAGCGCCCTTTTCCGCCCTGGGAGGCCGGGCGCTGATCCGCCAACACTATTGGGCTGTAGCTTTGGGGGTGGTGCTGCTGAACCTGGTCAGCGGCATATTCTCCTACATCAAGGAGCGCAATACGGCCATAGCCGGGGAGAACATCGCCAAAAGCCTGCGGGAACGGATTTACAGCAGGCTCAGCTACCTGCCCTTTGCCTTTCACGCCAAGGCGGAAACCGGGGATTTGATCCAGCGCAGCACCAGCGACGTGGACACGGTGCGCCGCTTCCTCTCCACCCAGCTGGTGGAGGCCTTCCGGTCCATCGCCATGACCATCATTGCCTTCTGGGTCCTCTTTGGCCGGGACCCGGAGACGGCGCTGTACAGCGTGATGCTGATTCCGGCCATGTTCACCGCCTCCTATGTGTTCTTCAAGCGGATTACCAAGAACTTCCAGCTCAGCGACGCCAGCGAGGGCAAGATGAGCGCCGTGCTCCAGGAGAACCTGACCGGGGTGCGGGTGGTGCGGGCCTTTGGCATGCAGCAGGCTGAGGTGGAGAAGTTTGACGCGGCCAGCCGGGATTTTCAGCAAAAAACCTACCGGCTGCTGAAAAACCTGGCGGTGTACTGGGGCAGCGCGGACCTTTTGACCATGCTCCAAATCATGATCACGCTGCTGGTATGCGTGTGGAAGGCCGTTGCGGGGGAGATGACGGTGGGCACGCTGATCGTGTTCACCAGCTACATCTCCATGCTGGTGTACCCCATTCGGCAGCTGGGCCGCATTTTAAGCGACGCGGGCAAGAGCATGGTGGCCCTGGGCCGCATCAACGACATCCTCCACGAGCCCGCCGAGGAAGAGGAGGAGGGGGCCCTGATGCCTCCCCTGGACCGGGACATCGTTTTTGACCATGTGTGCTTTTCCTACGAGGAAGGGGTGCCGGTGCTGGACGATCTGTGCCTCACCATCCCCGCCGGGAAGACCGTGGCGCTGCTGGGCAACACCGGCAGCGGCAAAAGCTCCTTGGTGCAGCTGCTGCAGCGGCTCTATGCCCCCAATTCCGGCAAAATCACCATCGGCGGGGTGGATATTCAACAAATGGACCGGAAATACCTGCGCTCCCATGTGGGGCTGATGCTTCAGGAGCCCTTCCTCTATGGCCGCAGCATCATTGACAATTTGTCCATCGCCGTGCCCGGGGCGCCGGAAAACCAGGTGAAGAACATGAGCCGCATGGCCATGGCGGACGGATTTATCACCGAATTTGAGAAGGGGTACGATACCCTGATCGGCGAACGGGGCATCACCCTCTCCGGCGGGCAGCGGCAGCGCATCGCCATCGCCCGCACTTTGCTCAAGGACAACGCCATTTTGATCTTCGACGATTCCCTCTCCGCCGTGGACATGCAGACGGACCAGCGCATCCGCCAGCAGCTTCGCCGGCACAAGCAGGGGGTCACCACCCTCATCATCAGCCACCGGGTCAGCACCCTCTGCGAGGCGGACTTGATTCTGGTGCTGGAAAACGGGAAGCTGTCCGATCAGGGCACCCATGAGGAGCTGACACACCGGCCGGGGCTGTACCAGCAGATTTTTGCCATCCAATCCGCCCTGGAGGACGACATTCAAAAGAGCCGAGAGGCTGTGGCAAAGGAGGAATCCTAATGCAGGCCCATGAAGAAATTGACTATTCCAAAAAACTGGACCTGTCCCTGTGGAAAAGGCTGCTGGCCATCGCCAAGCCCTACCACAAGCATCTGTGGTGGATCATGATCACCATGGCCATTTGCGCCGTCTGCGACGTGATCTTCCCCCTGCTGACGGGCTATGCCATCGACCATTTTATCGCCAATAGCACCACCCAGGGCCTGGGGGGATTTGTGGCTGTGTACGTGGGGGTGCTGGTGGTGCAGGTGGCCTCCATCTATACGTTTTTGCTGCTGTCCGGCAAAACCGAGGTGGGGGTGTGCTACACCATCCGCAGCCAGGGCTTCAAAAAGCTCCAGGAGCTGCCCTTTTCCTACTACGACCGGATGCCCGTGGGGTACCTGCTCAGCCGTATGACCACCGACACCCAGCGCCTGGCGGACACCATCGGCTGGTCCTTGCTGGACTTGGTATGGGGCCTGATCTTCATCCTCATGTGCTCCATCCAGATGTTTTTGCTGCGCTGGCAGCTGGCGGCGGTGATCGTGCTGGTGCTTCCGCCCTTGGCCATCATCAGCATGTATTTCCAGCGGAAGATTCTGGCGGCGTACCGGGAGGTGCGCAAAACCAACAGCAGAATCACCAGCTCCTTTAACGAGGGCATCATGGGGGCCCGCACCACCAAGACCTTGGTGCGGGAGGAGGCCAACTTTCACGAGTTTCAGGAGCTCACCGTGCGGATGAAGAAGTACTCCGTGCGCTCCGCCACCCTGTCGGCCGTCTTTTTGCCCATCGTGGTATCCTTGGGCTCTTTGGCTACGGCCTACGCCATCTACAAGGGGGGCCTGGAGGTGATGGCGGTGCCCCAGATCATCACCTTGGGCACCCTCCAGGTCTTTGTGAACTATACCATCCAGTTCTTCCAGCCCGTGCGGGAAATCGCCCGGATCTTCGCGGAGCTGCAAAGCTCCCAGGCCGCGGCGGAGCGGGTGCTGACGCTGCTTTCCACCGAGCCGGACATCCGGGACACGGAAAAGGTGGTGGCCCTGTACGGGGACAGCTTCCACCCCAATCAGGAGAATTGGCCGGAGCTCATCGGGGACATCCGCTTTGAGGACGTGAGCTTTCAGTACACGGACGGGGAAAAGGTGCTGGAGCACTTCAACCTCCAGGTAAAGGCAGGGGAAAGCATCGCCTTGGTGGGGGAAACCGGCAGCGGCAAAAGCACCATTGTGAACCTGCTGTGCCGGTTCTACGAGCCCACCCAGGGCCGCATTTTGATCGACGGGGTGGACTACCGGGAGCGGAGCCTGCTGTGGCTGGAAAGCCACCTGGGCTACGTGCTCCAGCAGCCCCACATGTTCAGCGGCACCATCCGGGACAACATCCGCTACGGCAAGCCCGACGCCACCCAGGAGGAGGTGGAGCACGCCGCCAGGCTTGCCAACGCCCATCCTTTCATCAGCAAGCTGCCCAAGGGGTACGATACCCCCGTGGGAGAGGGCGGCAGCCTGCTCTCCTCTGGGGAGAAGCAGCTGATCTCCTTTGCCAGGGCCATCCTGGTGGACCCGGCGCTGTTCATCCTGGACGAGGCCACCTCCTCTGTGGACACCCACTCCGAAGCCCTGATCCAGCAGGCCATCACCGGCATCCTCAAGGGCAGAACCAGCTTCATGATCGCCCACCGCCTCTCCACCGTGCGCAAAGCGGACCGGATTTTGGTGATTGAGGACGGCAAAATCATCGAGGAAGGCAGCCACGACCAGCTCATCGTCAACCAGGGGCATTACTACCAGCTCTATACCAGCCAGTTCCAGGATGAGCAGGGCCAGGCGGTGCTGCGGGGGGAGTAATATGGAACACAGGATATTGCGCCTTTCCATCACCATGAAGTTTGGGGATGCGGAACAGACAGTGTATCCCACCTTGCTTTGGGACCGGCGCAACCTGCTGCTTGTAGACTGCGGTTTCATGGGGGCCCTTCCCTTGCTGGAGGTGGAATTGCAGCGCCAAGGGGCCTCGGTAGAGCAGCTTACCGGGCTTGTGCTGACCCATCACGATCATGACCATATGGGGGTGGCGGCAGCCCTGAAAAGAAAAAATCCCAAGCTGACGGTCTACGCTTCCGCCGCCGAGACCCCGTGGATTTCCGGACAGGAAAAGCCGCTGCGGCTGGGCCAGGCGGAAGCCATGCAAAAAATCCTTCCCCCGGAGCAACAGGCTTTTGGAGAAGCCTTCTGCGCCATGCTGCGCCGGGTGGAACCCGTTCAGGTGGACCGCCTGCTCCAGGATGGCGAGGTCTTGGATTGCTGCGGGGGATGCCGGGTGATTGCCACGCTGGGGCATACCCCCGGGCATATCTCCCTGCTGGTGGAGGAGGCTTCCCTCCTCCTCACCGGCGACGCCATGGCCTTGGAGGATGGCAGGCCCGTGATTGCCAATCCGCAATTCACCCTGGATGTGGAGCAGGCGGAGAAGTCCATGGAGAAGCTATTGTCCATGGAAGTCAAGGCGTACTACTGTTATCACGGAGGTGTATACGCTCCGGGAAGCTGATTTTCACGCGTTGGCAAGGGAATGCTGTTGCATTTTGCCGGGATCGCTGATACCATTTCCCCGTGGAGAGCTTTTTCCACAAGTTGAAGAAGGGCGGGTGCGTAACACATGTGGCAGTGTCCCAACTGCGGACGGGAATTCAAGAATACCAATCAGCACCACTTTTGCGGGGAACCCCTCAAGGTGATTGACGCCTATATCGCCCAGCAGCCCGAAGAGGTTCAGCCCCTGCTGCGCCAGGTGCGGGATACGCTCCGGGCCGCTCTGCCGGAGGCGGAGGAACGAATCTCCTGGCGGATGCCAACCTACTGGAACAAGCACAATATCATCCACTTCGCGGCGTTCAAAAACCACATCGGCCTGTATCCCGGGGACAAGGCCATCGTCCATTTCGCCGATCGGCTGGCTCCCTACAAAACCAGCAAGGGAGCGGCCCAGTTTCCCTACAGCCAGCCCCTTCCCCTGGAGCTCATCGCGGAGATCGCCCAGTGGTGCTACCAAACGGAAAACCACCACTGATTCCGGGCGCACCGCGCGCCGAAGCACAAACGAAGCCAAAGATCGATTGCGGATTGATTCTTTGGCTTTTTTGCTGTATACTATAGAGGCAGACAGGTTTCCAAGGAAGGAGGGGCTCACATGAAACTCATCATTGCCATTGTGCAGGACGAGGACGCTTCCCGCTTGATTGGACAACTGATGAACGACGGGATCGGGGTTACCAAGCTGGCCACCACGGGGGGATTCCTGCGGGCCGGCAACACCACCCTGCTCCTGGGCGTGGAGGACGACCATATGCAAAGGGCCATGGACATCATCGAGGAGGTCTGCAAGAGCAGAAAGCAAATTGCCCCTTCTCCCGCGTCCATGGTTGGCCTCCCCGGCGTGTACTCCCCCTATCCCATGGAGGTCATGGTGGGCGGCGCGACGGTCTTTGTGCTGACGGTGGATCAGTTTATCAAGCTCTAAGGGCTTAGGAAGGACCGCTTATTCATGGATCAAACCGCCTCGCTGCCCGCGTGGATGGATTTTGCAAGCCTTGGCGCGGGTTGCGGGATCGTGCTGGATCAGTTCAGACGCAGGGAAACCGTACACGCGTATTTGCTCACGGGCGCCCGGGGCCTTGGCAAGGCGACCTTTGCCAGGGCACTGGTCTGCGCCCTGTTTTGCACGGCTCCCCATAAGCCCTGCGGCGTGTGCCAGGGCTGCCGGCAGGTGCTTCGGGACGCAAACCCGGACGTAATCTGGCTTGTTCCCGAGGGGGACAGGCAGATCGGCATCGAGCGGGTGCGGGAGGTTATTGACGCCATTTCCCAGCACGCCTTTGGCGCGGACTACCGGGTGGTGCTGGTGGAGCCCGTGGAGAAGCTGACCCCCCAGGCCCAGAACTGCCTGCTGAAATCTTTGGAGGAGCCGGTTTCCAACGTGATATTTTTGCTGATGGCCCACGAGCTGACGGCCTTGCTGGGTACCATCGCCTCCCGGTGCGCCCGGGTGGCTTTGACCCCCTGGCCCGATGAGATTTTGAAGGACACCCTGGGAAAGCTGGGCCATGGCCCTGAGGCCGTTGCCCGGGCGCTTCCCCTGGCTGGGGGCAACATCGGACAGGCTTTGGAGCTGCTGGAAGGGCAGGAGCGGAACCGGGAGCTTTGGGCCTGGGTCCAAAAGGTCCTGTCCGCTTCCAGCCACGGGGAGATGGTATCCGTCAGCACCGGCCTGAAGGAGGACCGGGAGGGAGCCCTGGGGCTCCTGGCCGCGCTGGAGCAGGCGCTGCATCTGGCGCTTTTGGTGAAAACAGGGCAGCTGGGGCCCCAGTCCCTGGCCGCCTATCCCACAACCTGGCAGGAAGCGGTGAAGGCCGCCCCCGTGCAAGGCCTTACGGGGCTCATCCGGGGGTTGGCCCGGGCCAGAAGGCTCAGGGCCAGCCAGGTGAACTGGCAATCCACTTTGGATCATTGGATGATGCAACTACTGGAGGAGAGAATAAAATGGCGGCAGTTGTCGGCGTAAGATTTAAGAACGCGGGAAAGCTCTATTATTTTGATCCGGGTCCCCTGTGGCCCATGGCAGGAAGCTTTGTGATCGTGGAAACGGCCCGGGGCTTGGAGTACGGCCAGGTGATCACGGGGGTGCGGCAGGTGGAGGACCAGCTGGTCACCGTGCCCCTGAAAAAGGTGGTGCGCCTGGCGGACGCCAAGGACGCGGAGCATGCCCTGGAAAACGAGCGCTTTCAGGGGGAGGCCTTCCGGATTTGCCAGCGGAAGATCGAGGAGCATAAGCTGGACATGAAGCTGGTGAGCGTGGAGCAGACCTTTGACAACGCGAAGATTCTGTTCTATTTTACCGCCAATGGCCGGGTGGATTTCCGCTCCCTGGTGAAGGACCTGGCTTCCGTGTT
>JARKQO010000053.1 GCA_029974855.1 Eubacteriales bacterium | reverse complement strand
TCGCGTGGTCCGCCTGCGTGGGCAGGTCCTCCGCCGTATGGCCGGAAGCGAGGATGGCGACGCCCTTGGGCTTATGCTTCATGATAAACCGACGCAGCTCCTGCTTCTCCCAAAATTCAAGAAAGAAAATCTCGCTGGACTGGCAAATGGCAAAGACGCCGTTTACTTTTCGGTCTGCATACCACTGCAAAAGCTTCTCCACAGCGGAATAATCGATGCGGTTAAAGGATGTGAACGGCGTGATCATGGTTGGATAAACGCCGCTGGGTATGTTCTTCATCACTAGCGCCCTCCCTATTCAATGCCAAATGTTATTCTTATTACACAACAACAGGCGGCAAAGAAAAAGAGGCAGTTTTCCCAAATCATGTGGCAGTTCTCTCCCGCAGTCCTCACGGACTTTTGGGCAGCGGCACTTCCAAAGGGGCAATACGGAGTGCCGGGCAGGCATGCGCACCCAAGAAGCCTAGCCATCTTGACAATCGCATTTTTCCATCCTATTCTTATGGAAAGAATAGGGTCTTTCATTTTGTTTGGCTTCCCTTTTTCTGCCACAGGAATGGAGGAAAAACAATGGACAAATGGAAATCGGCGCTCAAAGCGGACCCCACGGACTGGCTGCTGGAAAAAGAGAACCCTTCCGTGCGCTATTTTACCTTAAAGGATATTTTGGACAGGCCGGAGGATGACGGGGAAGTTCAGGCTGCCAAAGGGGAGCTCATGCAAAGAGGCATCGTGCCCGACATGCTTCAAAGGCAGAGGGAACCGGAGTACCTTCAAGCCTATCCCCGATTTTACACTGACAAATACAAAGGCCTTGTTTGGTCCCTGATTGCGCTGGCGGAATTAGGCGCTACGGCGACGCCCCAAATCAAAGAGCAATGCGAGTACCTGCTTGAAAACTCCCAGGAGAGGCAGGACGGCGGTTTTTCGCAGAATACGGCTGCCAAAGCAGGCGGCGGCAGGATTACCGAGGTCATCCCCTGCCTCACCGGAAACATGGTATGGAGCCTGATCCATTTCGGCTATCTCCACGACCCCAGGCTGCAAAAAGCCATCGGGTGGATGACCCGGTTTATGCGCTTCAACGACGGTGTGGCGGAGGACCCGCAAGTCCCGCCCTATGACCATTATGAAATGTGCTGGGGCGACCACACCTGCCATATGGGCGTGGTCAAGGCCCTCAAGGGGCTAAGCGCCATACCGATGGAAGAAAGAACGAAGGAGATCAGCGGCACGATCCAAAAAGCGGCTGAGTTTCTGTTGATCCACCATATCTATAAACGCAGCCACAATTTGAAGCACAAATCAAAACCGGGCTGGCTCAAATTCGGCTTCCCGTTGATGTATCAGACGGATGTGCTGGAGAGATTGGATATACTGACCGGGCTGGGCATTGCGGACAGCCGTATGGACGACGCCATAGGCATTGTCCTCGCCAAGCAGGACGATATGGGCAGATGGAAAGCGGAGAACACCTACAACAGCGACCGTTTGCTGATCCCAATGGATCGGGAGGGCGAGGCCAGCAAATGGATTACCCTGAGGGCCATGAGGGTATTGAAACGATATGCTCCTTTGAAATTATGAGGATTCCTTGTATTCTCCAGTGGCATCACGAAATGACGATACGCAGGGGTGAAAAAGGGTGAAAGAAATGGAAAGCAGCTTTTCCGAGGTGAAAGTATTCCAAGTAAAGCCCGACCAGGCGGAGGCCTTTGAAGCACTCATCATCCCTGTTGCGCAGGCGCAACGGCAACAGCCCGGCTGCCTGGGCATTAAGTATATGAAGCGCTTTTTTACCATCGACGGGGTGGAAGCGGGAAGCCCTCCCAGAGAGCTCACAAAGGTCATAAAATGCGTGAAGTACTTTTCCTATTGGGAATTTGACAGCAAGGAAAGCTACGGAAAAGCAATTGCATGGTTTTTCGATCAGCATGGAAAAGAGATCCAAAGGCTGCTGATCATGCCCTTTGATATTCATTGCGGGAATACCTTGTATTAGGGGAAAACCCTACAGAAAAACCCTACAAAATGAACCTCTTGAAATCCAAGGCCACCTCGCCCTTGCCCAGGTGCTCCATCACGTACTCCCCGTTGATGTTCAGATAGACGTTGGGCATCTCCTCTCCCCCGGCGTTGAAGGAGATGTCCTCCAGGAGCTTTTCAAACACCGCGTGCAAGCGGCGGGCCCCGATGTCCTCCCTGGATTCGTTGATCATATAGGCTGCGTTGGCAATGGCGTCGATGGCGGAGTCCTCAAAGGACAGAAATACCTTGTCCACAGCCAGCAAGGCCTCATACTGGCGGGTGAGGGCGTTCTCCGGCTGGGTCAGAATGGCCTTGAAGTCGTCCCGGGAGAGGCTTTTCAGCTGCACGTGAACCGGAAAGCGCCCCTGGAGCTCCGGGATCAGGTCCGTCACCTTGGCCACATGGAACGCCCCAGCGGCGATAAAGAGCATGAAATCCGTACGTACCGCCCCGTACTTGGTGTTGACGGTGCTTCCCTCCACGATGGGGAGGATATCCCGCTGGACCCCTTCCCGGCTCACATCCGGGCCGTGGCCCCCGGCGGAGCGCCCCGCGATCTTGTCGATCTCGTCAATGAACACGATGCCGTGCTGCTCGGCCCGGCGCACGGCCTCCTCCCGCACCGCGTCCTCGTCGATGAGCTTTTCCGATTCCTCTTGCAAAAGGATCTTCCGGGCCTCCTTCACCTTCACCCGGCGGATCTTTGTCTTTTTGGGCATCATGCCGCCCATCATGTCCCCCAGGTTGATGGCGTTGCCGCCCACCTCCAGCTGGGGAGCGGCTTCCTCCACCTCGATCTCAATCTCCCGCTCCTCTAATGCCCCGCTTCTGAGCTGGGCCAGCACTTCGCCCCGGCGGGAGGCCAGCTTCTCCTGCTCCTCCTGGGGAAGCTCCGGCTCCTTTTTGCCCCCCATCAAAAACTCAAAGGGGTTGGAAGCGCCGGTCTTTTTGGGGGGATGCACCAGCAGGCTCACCAGCCGGTCCTCCGCCAGCACCGAAGCCCGGGTTTCCACCTGCTTGGCGAACTCCTCCCGCACCATGCGGATGGAGTTCTCCATCAAATCCCGGATGATGCTGTCCACGTCCCGGCCCACATAGCCCACCTCGGTAAACTTGGTGGCCTCCACCTTGATAAAGGGCGCGTTCACCAGCTTGGCCAGGCGGCGGGCAATCTCGGTCTTGCCCACGCCGGTGGGCCCGATCATCAGAATGTTTTTAGGGTTGATCTCGTTGCGCATCTCCTCGTCCAGCTGGGAGCGGCGGTAGCGGTTGCGCAGGGCCACCGCCACGGCGCGCTTGGCCTCGTCCTGGCCGATGATGTAGCGGTCCAACTCCCGCATGATCTCCCGGGGGGTCAGTTCCTTCATGGCGCGCCTCCTATTACCTCCACGGAAATGTGGTCGTTGGTGAATACGCAGATGGAGGCCGCCACCTGGAGGGCCTTCACCGCGATGTCCTCGGCGGATAACTCTGTGTTTTGCACCAAAGCCCTGGCGGCGGCCAGGGCGTAATTGCCCCCGGACCCGATGGCGGCCACGCCGTCGTCCGGGTCAATCACTTCCCCGCTGCCGCTGAGGATCAGCATGCTGCCGGCGTCCGCCACGATAAGCATGCTCTCCAGCTTGCGCATCATGCTGTCCCCCCGCCAGTCCTGGGCCAGGTTCACGGCGGCCCTTTCCAGGTTGCCCCCGCATTGGGTCAGCTTTTCCTCAAAGCGCTCGCAAAGGGTAAAGGCGTCGGCCACGGACCCGGCGAAGCCGGCGATGACCTGTCCATGATACAGCCGCCTCACCTTCCTGGCGGAGGATTTGAATACCGTGTTCTCCCCCATGGTCACCTGGCCGTCCCCGGCGATGGCGACCTGGTTGCCGCGCTTCACGGCGCAAATGGTAGTTCCCTTCATCGTCATGCTGCTGTCCTCATTCCGCTTCTTCCGCGTTCCAAAGCCCCTTGATCCAGGCCGCCAGGTCCCTGGCGGCGGCGGCGTCCAGCTTGGTGGGAATGTCGTATCCCTCGGGGGTATCCTGTCCGCCGCCCCCGGCGCTCTTCATCAGCAGGTGGTTCAGCCCCCGGTATACGACATAATCCACCCATTTCGCCTTGTCGCTGAGCCGGTCCTCGTAGGCCTCCACCCCGTTTTCCACCGATACCTGGGCATCCCGGTTGCCCTGGACGATATAGGTGGGGATTTTCAGCTTGCGGATCAGCTGAACCTGATCCATGCCCGCCAGGTCCGTGCCCTGGAAATCGGCCTGGGGGTTGCCTGCGATCATCAGCAGCGCCCCAAACAGGCCCTCCCCCTCCGTGGCGATGTGGGGGGCCAGCGTGGCCCCCTGGCCGTGGCCCACCAGCACGATCTGCTTGCCGTTTATCCCTTCCTGGTCCGCCAGCAGCCTTGCGGCCAACAGGGCGTCCTGGACCACCGCCTCCTCCAGGGAGAGGCTTGCCAGCTCCTGGGGGTTCAGGCCGGCGGCATAGGCCCGGTTATGGTAGCGCAAGGTGGCAATGCCCTTTTGGGCGAAGGTGTCGGCCATATCCTCCAGAAACTTGGTCTGCCCCAAGGTTCCGTCCATGTCCCAGGGGCCCTGGTCCTGCACCAGCACGCAGCCGGGGACCGGCTGGTCCGCTGTGGCCCCCTGGGGCAGCGTCAAAATGCCCTCCAGGGCATCGGTCCCCTCCCCAAGGGTAACCGGAATGCGGGTGTAGGCGGGGGCGTTCTCCCCCGGGACTTCCTCCCCCTCCCCCGCATCCGGGTCATCGCTAGGGGCCTGCTTCTCCGCAGGAATGAACTCCAAGGCCATAATCTCCCAGTCGTCGGGCTTGTCCTTATGAACGAAGTACATGTCCAGGTCCTGCTTTTCCATGCACAGGTGCAGCACATGGGTCTTGGTGCGCCGCTCCGGCTCCGCGAAGGAGGAATAGGTGCCAAACTGGATGAACTCCCCGGTCATCCAGTGAATCTCGGCCAGCATGGCCCCATAGGTGCTCATGGGCATGTAGCGGCGAATCTGTAAATCGTAGTAGCCCCGGAGCCTCTCCAGGTCCTGCCCCGCGATGTAGTCCCGGGCGTATTCCTTCACCGTTTTTTCGTCCCACACCGGCACGCCGTCGTTCATTTGCTTGGCGGCGGCCAGGGAAGCCATGGGAAATGCGCACAGCGCCACACACAGCGCCAGGGCCAAAGCTGCAACACGTTTGTTCATCGCAAAATCTCCTCCACCCGCAATGCAATCAGTATAGCATATTTTCCCTGAAAAGGGTCAAGTGCCCATGGGCCGGGCTTGTAAAATCTCGTCTATCTCCGCCAAAGCCCTTTGGGAGATGGCCTCGTAGCGCAGCTGCTTGTTGCGGATCTTTCGCTGCCCGGGGCCCATTTCCAGGGGATCGATGAGCCCAAAGGCGCAGTTCATAGGCTGAAAATTCCGATTGGATGCGCTTACATACCGGGCCATGGCCCCCAAGGCGGTTCTGCCGGAAAAGCGGGGCGGCGCTTGGCCTTGCATGCGGGCCGCCAAGGTGATCCCCGCCAGCAGGCCGCTGCCCGCGCTTTCCACATAGCCCTCCACCCCGGTGATCTGCCCGGCGAAATAGAACCCGGGCCTGCGGATCACCTGGTAGGTATCGTCCAGAAAGCCTGGGCTGTTCAAAAAGGTGTTGCGGTGCATCACCCCCAGCCTGGCGAACTCCGCCCGCTCCAGCCCCGGAATCATGGAAAACACACGGCGCTGCTCCGGAAAGGTCAACCGGGTCTGAAACCCCACCAGGTTGTACAAGGAGCCCTGGGCATTATCCCGGCGAAGCTGCACCACGGCAAAGGGCTCCTTGCCGGTGCGGGGGTCCTTCAGGCCCACAGGCTTCAAGGGTCCAAAGGCGATGGACATCTCCCCCCGCTTGGCCATGCTCTCAATGGGCATGCAGCCCTCAAACACCGCCTTTTCCTCAAAGCCGTGAACGGGCACGGTTTCGGCGCTTTGCAAGGCCTGCCAAAAGGCCAGGTATTCCTCCCGGTTCATGGGGCAGTTCAGGTAATCCTCTCCCCGCTCATACCGGGACATGGAAAAGACCTTGTCCATATCCAGGGAATCCGCGGTGACAATGGGGGCGGCGGCATCGTAGAAGTGCAGCAGGCCAAGGCCCTCCATCTCCTCGATGGCCCGGGAAAGGGCGTCGCTGGTGAGGGGCCCCGTGGCGATGATCACCGGGCCTTCCTGGGGAATGCTTGCAACCTCTTCTTCCCGCAAGGTAAGCCCCGGATGGGAGCGGATAGCCTTGTCCACCCCTGTGGAAAACAGCTCCCGGTCCACAGCCAGGGCTCCCCCGGCAGGCACGGCGGTTTCATCCGCCACCCGCAAGATCAGGGAGTCCAGCTTGCGCATCTCCGCCTTCAGCAGGCCCACCGCGTTGCTAAGCCGGTCCGAGCGCAGGCTGTTGCTGCAAACCAGCTCCGCCATGGTATCCAGCTGCTGGGCCGGGGTTCTCTTTCCCGGCTTCATCTCGTACAAATCCACCTGAATTCCCCGCCGGGCCAGCTGCCAGGCCGCTTCGCAGCCCGCCAGCCCCCCGCCGATCACCGTGGCCTTCATTGGGCGTCATCATCCTCACGTTGCTTCACTTGTACCTTATGACGGCAGGTCTCGTTGGCGCACAGGTGGATGGTCTCCCCCTTCTTGCCCCGCTTTTCCACCATGTAGCTGCCGCAATGGGGGCATTTGTCCTCAATGGGCATCTCCCAGCTCACAAAATCGCAGTCCGGGTAGCGCTCGCAGCCGAAAAACTTGCGGTTCTTGCGGCTGGTTTTTTCCATGAGCCGCGCGCCGCACTTGGGGCAGGGGGCCTGGATGTAGTGCAGAATCGGCTTGGCGTTGCGGCACTGGGGGAAGTTGGGGCAGGCCAGGAACTTGCCGAAGCGGCCCATCTTATACACCATCATGGCCCCGCATTTGTCGCAGGGAACGTCGCTGACCTCGTCCTTCACCTCCACCTTCTCAATCTGCTCCTCCGCCACGGTGAGCATCTTCTCAAAGGGCGGGTAGAAGGTCCGCAAAATCTCCCGCCAGTCGGTCTTGCCCTCCTCCACGGTGTCCAGCTGGTCCTCCATGGAGGCGGTAAACTCGGTGTCCACAATGGGGCCGAAGTATTCCGTCATCATGGAGGTGACCATCCGGCCCAACTCCGTGGGGAACAGGCGCTTCTTCTCCCGGGATACATACCCCCGGGTGATGATGGTGGTAATGGTGGGGGCGTAGGTACTGGGGCGGCCGATCCCCTTTTCCTCCAGGGTTTTCACCAAGGAGGCCTCGGTATAGCGGGGCGGGGGCTGGGTGAAGTGCTGGGTGGCGTCCACAGCCTGGATCGTCACGGGCTCCCCTTCTTTGAAGATTGGCATGGCGGACTCGGGGGCCGCCACCTCCTCGTCCTCGCTTTCCACGTAGATCACCCGATACCCCGCGAAGGTCATGTGCTCGCCGTAGTAGCGCAGCTCCACCCCGTCGCCCCGGATGTCCAGGGTCAAGGTCTGGAACACGGCGGGCTGCATCTGGCTGGCTACAAAGCGGTTGTAGATCAGCTTGTAGAGGTTGAACTGCTCCCGGGTCAGGTGGGCTTTCACGCTGTCTGGGGCGTAGGCCATGGCGGTGGGGCGGATGGCCTCGTGGGCGTCCTGGGCGTTTTTGCGGCCCTTGTATTCGTTGGGCTTGGGGGGGCAGTAGGCCTCGCCGTACTGGGCCTGGATCTGGTCCCGCACCGCCGTGATAGCTTCCGCGCTGACCCGCACGCTGTCCGTACGGATGTAGGTGACCAGGCCCACGGTGCCGGCCTTGCCCAAATCGATGCCCTCGTATAGCTGCTGCACCACCTGCATGGTCTTGGCGGTGGAGAAGTTCAGCTTGCGGCTGGCCTCCTGCTGAAGGCTAGAGGTGGTGAAGGGGGGCTGGGGCCTGCGGAGCTTGTCGCCGGTTTTCACGGAGTGCACGGTAAAGCTGGCCTTCAAAATCCGCTCCTTGGCGGCCAAGGCGTCTTTCTCGTTGGTAATGGAGGCCTTCTTGCCGTCCAGGCCCGCCAGCTTGCTCTGGAAAACCACCTTCTTGCCCTTTTCGTTGATGGCGGAGGAGGTGGCCAGCACATCCCAGTACTCCTCGGGAAGGAAGCTCTCAATTTCCTGCTCCCGCTCCACCACCATGCGGGTGGCAACGCTCTGGACCCGCCCTGCGGAAAGGCCCTTTTTCACCTTGGCCCACAGCAGCGGGCTGATTTTGTAGCCCACCAGCCGGTCCAAAGCCCGCCGGGCCTGCTGGGCGTCCACCCGGTTCATGTCGATGGGGCGGGCGTTGTCAATGGCGTCCTTCACAGCCTTCTTGGTGATCTCGTGAAATTCGATGCGGCAGGGCTTGCCTGGGTCGATGTCCAGGGTGTTGGCCAGATGCCAGGAGATGGCTTCCCCCTCCCGGTCAGGGTCTGTGGCCAGGTACACGCTGGAAGCGTTCTTGGCTTCCTTCTTGATCCTGGCCAAAATGTCCCCTCGGCCCCGGATGGTGATGTATTTCATGGAAAAATCCTGCTGAGGGTCCACCCCCAGCTGGGACTTGGGCAAATCCCGGACATGGCCCTGGGAAGCCTCCACCTTGTACCCCTTTCCCAGGAATTTGGCAATGGTCTTGGCTTTCGCGGGGGATTCCACAATCACCAGCTTGGCGTTGGGATTGACGGTTGTTGCAGGCATGGGTCGTTCCTCCTTTGCTATGGGCTATTGGCGCAGGGAGCGGCGGAAAAGGTTGCCGCTCTCCCTGCTGACCTGCCCGGTAATCTCCATGATGCCCAGCTGGGTGATCAGCTCCTGGGCGGACGCGCCGGTGGCCTGGCACAGGGCCTCCAGCCCCAGCGCTTCCTTCCCCAGGGCGGACAGAATCCCGGCCTCCAAAGGGGAGGCGGGGCCGTTTTCCACGCCGGGCCTGGGCCGGAAGCGCTCCAGGTCCAAGGACAGGTCCGCCAGGATATCCTGGGCGCAGGTCACCAGCCCGGCTCCCTCCCGAAGGATGGCATGGGGTCCCTGGGCCCCCACGGTGCCCACCTGCCCCGGAACGGCGAACACCTCCCGCCCCTGGTGAAGGGCCGCCGCCACGGTGAGCATGCCGCCGCTTTGCACCTTCCCCTCCACAAACACCAGCCCGTGGCTCAGGCCCGCAATGACCCGGTTCCGGTGGGGAAAGTGGTAGGCGGCGGGTTCCGCGTCCAGGGGATACTCGCTGAGGGCCAGGCCGCCGCCGGTGACAATGGCCCGCAGCAGCGGCGCTTTCTCCGGGGGATAGCAGGCGTTGAGCCCGCTTCCCAGCACCGCCGCCGTAACGCCTCCGGCTTTCAGAGCCCCCTCATGGGCGCAGCTGTCGATGCCCCGGGCCAGGCCGCTGACCACGCACACCCCCACCTCCGCCAGCCCTTGGGCCAGGGAAAAGGCCATTTCCTTGGCGTAGCGGCTTGGGGTCCTGGTGCCCACAATGCTCACCATGGGCCGCCGCAGGCTTTGCGGATCGCCCACATAGTACAGGAGATAGGGCGGATCGTCAATACTGTCCAGCAGCTCAGGATACTCCGGATCGCCCCGAAACAGCGCGTGAATATGCTTTTTCTCCAGCCGGGCGATCAACTCCTCCAAAGCGTCCGGGCTGTGGAGACTCCGCAGGACCGCCAGGGGCTTATCCTGAAACCTGGGGCCGGCATCCGTGCCAAAGGCCTCCCAAACGCCCCGGGCTCCGCCATATTTTTCCATGAGCCTGTAGACCCGGTCCGCCGCGATCTCCGCGGCGGAGAGCCACAGCAGGCACCGTTCCTCCTGGTTCCACGCCACTGGGCTCACCTCCCCGCTTCCCCCTCCAGATTGCGAAAGTGGATGGCCTGGGCAATGTCCTCAGCGCCAATCCCGTCCCGGTCCGCCAGATCCGCCAGGGTCTTGGCCACCTTGTGGATGCGGGCGTAGGTCCGCATGCTGATGTGGAACGCCTCCACCGCCCGGGCCAGCAAGGCCTTGCCCTGGGGGGTCATCCGGCAATACCGCTCGATCCCCTCCTGGGGCAGGTGGGCGTTGCAAAAGTACGCCTCGTCCTTGTAGCGCTCCTGCTGGCGCAGCCGGGCCTTGCGGACCCTGGCCTGGACGCTGGCGCTGTCCTCCTGCTCCCCGGCGGATTCGATCTCGCCAATGGACACCGCGTCCATTTCCACCTGCATGTCCATCCGGTCCAGCAGGGGCCCGCTGATTTTTCCCATGTACCGCCGGATCTCCGCCGGGCTGCACCGGCATTCCCTCATCCGGCTCCCATGGTTCCCGCAGGGACAGGGATTCATACCCGCCACCAGCATGCAGCGGCTTTGGTAGCTGGCCTGGGAGGAAACCCGGGTGATGCGCACGGCCCCGTCCTCCAGGGGCTGACGCAGGGCCTCCAAGGTAGGCCGCTGAAACTCCGGCAGCTCGTCCAGAAAGAGCACCCCGTTGTGGGCCAAGGATACCTCCCCGGGCCGCGCTTTTCCCCCGCCGCCGATCATGGCGGGCATGGAGATGTTGTGGTGGGGGGCGCGAAAGGGGCGCTGGGTCATCAGGCCCATGTTCTCCCCCAGCTCTCCGGCGGCGGAGTGGATCAAGGTGGTTTCCAGGGCCTCCTCATAACTCATGGGGGGTAAAACCCCCGGAAGGCAGGGGGCCAGCATGGTCTTGCCGCAGCCGGGAATCCCCGTCATCAGTAAATTGTGCCCTCCGGCCGCCGCCACCTCCAGGGCCTTCCTGGCGATGGCCTGGCCCTTCACGAATTTCATGTCCTGTTGCACGCCCCCGGTTTTCAGCAGCGCCTGGTAGGATACGGCTTCCTGCCTCTCCAAAAGCGCCTTGCCGGCGAGATGGTCCGCCACTTGACGCAGGGTTTCGGCGGGATACACCTGCACGCCGCTGATACAGGCCACTTCCCGGGCGTTTTGCCGAGGTAAAATGACGCTGGCAATGCCGTGCTCCACGGCGGTGATCACCATGCCCAGGGCCCCCCGCAGGGGCATCAGCTTCCCCTCCAAGGACAGCTCCCCCAAAAGCATGGTGTCCTCCAGGCCCCGGTAGAGCTGGGGCCTTTCCGCGGCCAACAGGGCCACGGCGATGGCCAGCTCAAAGCTGGTGCCTTCCTTGCGGATGTCCGCAGGGGCCAGGTTCACCGTCATCTTTTGAAAGGGCCAGGCAAAGCCGCTCACCAGCAAGGCGGCCCGGATCCGGTCCCGGCTTTCCTTCACGGCGGCGCTGGGCAGCCCCACCAGGTCAAAGCCCGGCAAGCCGTTGCTTAAAAAAGCCTCCACCTCCACCGGAAAGCCCCTTACGCCCTCCAGCCCGCAGGATAGGGTGTGTGCCAGCAAAAGCGCACCTTCTCTCCTCGTTAGTAATAGAGCCTGGGGAACCATTTCATGGCGTTCAGCCAGGAGGTGGGGGTAAGCATGCCGGAAGCATAAGGATAGAACATCACAAAGAACACCGCCGCCAGGGCCACGTAGCCCCACAGCACCGCCCGGCGAAGCTTGGGCTTCCCCTGGGGCAAAAAGGAGGCCAGCCAGGTGGTGGCCAAAATGATAAAGGGCACGCTGGCAAAGTAATGGTAGATGTACATAGACCGGGGCACCAGCACCCAGGGCAGGTACTGGGCCAAAAAGCCCACCACCATCACCCCAAGGGCCAGGTTCCCGTCGGCATCCCGCAGGCGGATGCCGCCCCAAAAGGAGAAGTACTTGCGCACAAACAGCGCCAGCACCACCAGCATCGCCACAGCGCCCACATAGAAAATCAAAGGATTGCCCATGCACATGATGGTAGCGCCAAAGCCCTCGGGCTCAAAATCGTCCCGGGAGAACCACATGGGCTTCAGGATAAAGGGCCATTGCCACCAGGGGGATTGGAAGGGGTGGTCCATGCCCAGCCCCGGGGTGCTGTGATAGTTCAGCATGCCCTCCTGGGCCTGCCAAATCCGCCGCAGGGTCACCGCGCCGGTGGGGCTCAGGTAGGGGATGTAGCTGAGGTAGTAGATCAGCCCCGGCACCAGCAGGAAAAACACCAGGCAGAAGCCGCAGGTGATCAAAATTCTGGCGAAGGTATGGTCCTGGGCGTTTTTCAGGCGGGCCCGCACCCCGGGGGCCAACTCGCCCTCTTCCCCTGTGATGTCAAAGGCCAACAGCCCCATGCGGAATTGGCGGTACAGGGCGGCAAAGAACAGCACCGCCAGGCCGATGGCGGAGTACAGGCCGATCCATTTGCTGGCGATGGACAGGCCCATGAACAGGCCGCTGAGGGCCAGGGGGATCAAGCTTTTCCAGAAGGCCCGACTCAGCAGCCGGCCCGGCTCCCCCTCCCTTAGGGCCAGCACGTCCGTCATCATATACCGGGCCATGCACAGATAGCTCAGCAAAATGAACAGCACCGGGAAGGAGTCGATGGTGGCGATGCGGGTCTGGGTAAAGTGCATCAGGTCAAAGCTGAACAGCAGCATGGCAAAGGCGGACAAATCCCGCCTGCGGGTGAGCTGCCTGGCCAGCAGGTACAGGGCGGGCAGCATCAGCACCCCCACCAAAGCCCCCGCGAAGCGCCAGCCAAAGGGCGTCATGCCGAAAAGGGCGATCCCAGCGGACATCATCAGCTTGCCCAAGGGCGGGTGGGTGGTTTCGTAGGGGGGAATGCCGTGCAGATGCTCGTAGGCGGTGCGGGCATGGTATATTTCATCGAAATAGGTGCCGTTGAACCAGCCGGGCTCCCCCTGGAAGGTATGCTGCTCGTCCAGCAGGTTTTCCGGCGGCTGGGGCTGGGCCAGCACGGCGGTTTTGGCCCCGGCGTGCCCCGCCACCTTCATGGGAAGGATATTCCCCTCCCTGTCCCGGGCCACCAGCTCCAGCAGGTTCAGCCCCGCGTCCCCTGCCGTCAGCCGCAGGTACTTCCCGGTGAGCCAAAGGATGTTCTGGGGCGCGTCCGCCATAAACTCCGAGCCGTCCTCCTGGGTGCGGATGGCATACTGCCAGCGGTAGCACAGGCCCTGGCGCATATCGCAGGGGTATTCCTGGGACCAGGTATTTCCATCCTGGCTCACCGCCACGCTGAAAGGATTGTAGCTCACCCCGGCATAATAGACCAAGGAGAAGTCCTCGGGGGCGTCCACCTCAAAGGTAACGGTCTCCCGGGGGTCCGTGGAAACCCAGCCGTTTTGGGGCGCCACCGTGCTGCCCAAGTTGGTGAAGGTGAGGCAGGCAAACAGCACCGTGGTGACGCCCATCACCAGCCCGTCCTTCCCCGTCAGGTTCAACCTGGGGTCCCGGGGGGAGAGCAAGCCCTGCCGGTAGGCTGTCAGGGGGCGCTTGACGGCCTTCTTCGCGGGAAGTTCCTGGCTGGCCCGAAGGCCCGTAAAGCTCACATACCCGGCATAGCCCCACAGCAGCAGGTTCAGGACGGACAGCACCACGTTCAGCCCCAAGGTATCAGGGTTCAAATGCCCCAGGTTGGAACCAAAGAGGATCGAGTTGTCCAGCACGATGGCGGTGTTCACAAAGGTGGTGGCGGAAAAGCCCGCCAGCAGGCCCAGCATGCGCCGGTCCTTGGTGGTGGCGTAGGCCATCAGAAGCAAAGGCAAGGCGATGAACAGGTACCGCTCGTGAATCTTCATCCCCAGCACATAGACCCCCATCAGCGCCAAAGCCATCCAGAAGGGGAGGCCTTCCGGCCTGGAATCCCCCAGGCAGCACACCGCC
>JARKQO010000010.1 GCA_029974855.1 Eubacteriales bacterium | reverse complement strand
GCCCGCCAGGGCCAAGGCCACCTGGATGGCCCCATAGGAATCGTTGCACTGGCCCATGTCCAAAATCCGGGGGAAGGGCCCGATGGAGCCCATATCCAGGTCGTTGAAGCGGAACTTGCCGCAGGCCAAGGTGAGAATCACGGAGTCGGCGGGGGTCTGCTTCACAAAATCGGTGTAGTAGTTGCGCCCGGGCTTGGCCCCGTCGCAGCCGCCCACCAAAAAGAAGCGGCTGATCTGCCCGGCCTTCACCGCGTCAATGATAGCGGGGGCGTTGTCCAGCACGGTCTGGCGGCCAAAGCCCGTGGTGAGCGTTTCGCCGCCGTTGATGCCGGCGAACTGCCGGTCCTGGGGGTATCCGCCCAGGCGGAGGGCATGGTCGATGATCTGGCTGAAATCCTTATGACCCTTCTCATCCGCCGGAATGTGGACAAGGCCGGGGAACTCCACCACAGAGGTGGTATAGATCCGGTCCCCATAGCTGGGCCTGGGGGGCATGAGGCAGTTGGTGGTAAACAGCACCGGCGCGGGCATACTGTCGAACTCCTTGGTCTGGTTCTGCCAGGCGGTGCCGAAGTTGCCCTTGAGTTGGGGGTGCTTTTTCAGCTCCGGATAGCCGTGGGCCGGGAGCATTTCCCCATGGGTATAGATGTTCACGCCCTTGCCGTCGGTTTGCTCCAGCAGCATTTTCAGATCGTACAGGTCATGGCCCGACACCACGATGAAGGGGCCCTTTTCCACCAGCATGGGCACCTGGGTGGGCACGGGGTTGCCATAGGCGGAGGTGTTGGCCTCATCCAGCAAAGCCATGCACGCCAGGTTCTTGTGACCGAACTCCATCAGCAAAGCCAGCCATTCCTCCAGGCTGTGCTCCTCATCCAGCACCGCCATGCCCTTCAGGAACCACTGGTCCACCTCGGCGCTGCGCTTGCCCAGCGCCCGGGCGTGGTGGGCATAGGCCGCCATGCCCCGCAGGCCAAAGAGCAAGGTGGATTTCAGGGCCTGGATGTCCTTGCTGGCATGGCCAAAGAGGACTTCAATCTCCATGGCCTTCCCGCCCCCCAGGGCTTCCTTGGCCTCCCGCACCTTTTCCGTAAGCCGCTGGACGGAGGCGGTATCAAAATTGACGTTGGTGATGGTGGTAAAAAGCCCGTCCACAATCAAATCCACAACGGAGCTGTCCCCGCTGTAGGCCTCCCCGGTGGCCCGGGCCAAGGCGATCATCTCGCAGGTCAACTCATCCTGGGCATTGGAGGTATCCGGCTTTTTTCCGCAGGCGCCGGCTTTCACACAGCCGGTCCCCTGGACCGTCTGTTCACATTGATAGCAAAACATGTTACTCATTGGGCTTCCTCCTTCGTTGCTTTGGCCGCCGCAGCCTGGATTTTCCCTGTTTCCCGTCGGCGGCAGGTTCAGCATACAGGCAAACCAGTCGAAAGTCCGTGCTAAAAACCACAAAAAAATCAATTTTCGCAGGGAAAGAACGACAACGGGGGGCCCAAAGGCCCCCCGCACGATCCACTGTCTATCTCCCGCCCCGGAGGGCCAATGCCTCGTCCCAAATCCGGTCCGCCAGGGCCCGCTTGGTAAGCATGGGAAGGCTTTTCTCCCCCTCCTGGGTCACCAAAACAGCGATGTTGGTATCCACCCCAAAGCCCGCGCCCTCCTGGGTCACATCGTTGGCCACCACCAAATCCAGCCCCTTGCTGCTCAGCTTCCGGCGGGCGTTCATCACCAGGTCCTCGGTTTCGGCGGCAAAACCCACCAGCACCTGGCCCTCTTTTCTGCGCTCCCCCACGGCCTTGGCCACGTCGGGGTTTTCCACCAGCTCCAGGGAAAGGGGCTGCCCCTCCCGCTTTTTCAGCTTCCTGCCGCTGGGGGCCGCAAACCGGTAATCCGCCGGGGCTGCCGCCTGAACCACCATCTCCTGGGCGGGGCACAGCGCCAGCATCGCTTCATATAAGTCCCCGGTGGTTTCCACCGGCACCAGCTCCACCCCCGCCGGAGGCTCCAGGGCCACCGGGCCGCTTACCAGCGTCACCGCCGCCCCCCGGTCCCGGGCGGCCAGGGCCAAGGCGTAGCCCATCTTGCCGGAGGAATCGTTGGTGAGGTAGCGTACCGGGTCCAGCCGTTCCCGGGTGGGGCCCGCCGTCACCAGCACCCGCAGCCCCGCCATGTCGGCTTTTGGCAGCAGCAGGGCCGCCACCGCCTCCACGATCTCCCCGGGCTCGCTCATGCGGCCCGCCCCCACATCCCCACAGGCCAGCTGCCCGCTGCCCGGCCCCACCATGCGCACGCCCCTGTCCAGCAGGGTCTTCACATTTTCCTGGGTAATGGGAGCCTCCCACATCACGGTGTTCATGGCCGGGGCTATCAGCACCGGGGCCTGGGTGGCCAGCAGCGTGGTGGTGAGCATGTCGTCCGCCAGGCCATGGGCGAACTTCGCCAGCACATTGGCGGTGGCCGGAGCCACCAGCACCAAATCCGCCTTTTTGGCCAAAGCGATGTGCTCCACCTCCCAGCTCCCCTCCCGGGCAAAGGTATCCACGGTGACAGGGCGGACCGAGAGGGTTTCAAAGGTGAGAGGGGCCACAAATTGGGTGGCGTTCCTGGTCATGATCACGTCCACATCGGCCCCCAGCTTTTTCAGCCGCGAAACCACCTCCGCCGCCTTGTAGGCCGCGATGCCCCCTGTAACGCCCAGCACCACGCTCTTGCCGGACAGCATGTTATTCCTCCGTCTCCGGGTCCCGGCTGTAGGTCAAAAGCCCCCGGTTCACTTCGTCGATGGCCACCATCAGGGGCTTGAGCTCCTTGGGGTCGATCAGGGGCTGGGCGCCGCTGACCAGCTGCCGGGCCCGCTTGCTGGTTTCCACCACCAAGGTGTAGCGGCTGTCCACTTTTTCACTGAGCTCCACAATGGAAGGATTGACAATTGCCATGGGAATTCCTCCTTATTCTACTCTTCCGAAATGGTGGGAAAAAACCGGGTGGTGCGCTGCTTTTCCGCTTGAATGATGCTCTGGAGCTGGCAGAAGGCCAGCTCCAAGTCGTCATTGATCAGCGCGTACTGATAGCGGCAGATGTTCTTCACCTCGCCCCGGGCGTTGCGCAGCCTGCGCTCGATCTCCTGGGGGTCGTCGGTGTTGCGGGTATGGAGCCGCACCCGCAAAGCGGCAAAGCTGGGGGGAAGGATGAAAATGCTCACATAGTCCCGCTCCTGCTCCATGAGGCTGAGTGCCCCCTGGGGGTCCACATCCAGCAGCACGTTGCGGCCCTTTGCCAGGGCCTGGCTCACCTCCTGGCGGAGGGTTCCGTACCGGTGCCCGTGCACCGTGGCATGCTCCAAAAAGGCGTCCTGGGCCAGCAGACGGTCATACTCCACCTGGCTGATAAAGTGGTAGTGGACCCCCTCCAGCTCCCCTTCCCTGGGGGGCCGGGTGGTGACGCTGCAGGAGAAGGAAATGCTGGGATCGCTGTCCATCAGCTTCTTCACCAAGGTCCCCTTCCCCGTGCCCGAGGGGCCGGAAATGATAATGAGCATGCCCTTGCGCTGGATACACGGCGTCAATGTCAAGCCTCCTTTTCTTCCGCAGCCGGGCATTCCTGGCGGCTGGACACGCGCCCTGAAACGGTCTCCGGCTGAATGGCCGAGAGGATCACATGATCGCTGTCCGTGAGGATCACCGCCCGGGTGCGCCGCCCCTGGGTGGCGTCCACCACCCGGCGCTGCTCCCGGGCCTCCTGAACCAGGCGCTTGATGGGCGCGCTGTCCGGGCTCACGATCACCACGATCCGCTCCGCCACCACCATATTGCCAAAGCCGATGTTGATCAGCTGCATCCGCTCCACTCCTTACACCACGTTTTGGGCCTGCTCCCGAAGCTTCTCCAGAATGCACTTGGCGTCCACCACGTCCTGGGCGATGGCCGCGTCCGAGGCCTTGGAGCCGATGGTGTTCACCTCCCGGTTCATCTCCTGGAGCAGAAAATCCAGCCTGCGCCCGGTTTCCTCCCGTCCCTCCAGCCCCAGGGCAAACTGGGCCATGTGGCTTTGCAAGCGGCTCAGCTCCTCGTCGATGGCGCAGCGCTCGGCCATGGTGGCCACCTCCTGGGCCATGCGCTGGGGGTCCACCGCGGTGATCTGCCACTCCAGGAGGCGGCTTTGGAGCCGCTCCCGGTATTGCCCGGGCACCGAAGGGGCCCGCAGGGAGATGCCGCGCACCTTGGCCTCCAGCTGGGAAAGGTTGTCCATCAGGTCCGCCTTCAGGGCCTCCCCCTCCCGGGCGCGCATGTCCAAAAGCTGCTCCAGGGCCCCGTCGAAAGCCTCCAGGGCCAAAGCCGTCACCTGCTCCCGGTCCTCCTGGCCCTCCTGGACGCTCAGCGCGCCGCACAGGGTGAGGATCTCCGCCACGCTGGGCTCCCCTACCCCCGGGGACAGGCTTTCCCGGGCCTCCCGGCAGGCCTCCCCGCAGGCTTTCACCAGCGGCACATCCAGCTTCAGGGCCCGGGAATCCGCCCGGTTATTCTGATAGGTCACAAACACATCCACATGGCCCCGGCCCAGGCCCCCGGCGGTCAAGGCGCTCCGCAGCGCGTCCTCCAGGAACAGCAGGCCCCGGGGCAGGCGGAAGGCCGGGTCCAAAAAGCGGTGGTTCACGGATTTCAGCTCCACCAGCATCTCCCGGTCCTCCCGGCAGATCAGGCAGCTGCCATATCCCGTCATGCTCCGCATGGTCGCCCTCCTTCCCGGCACAGCCCTTGCCCTGCGGGCTGTTTATCCTTAAGTATACCATAGGGATGGAAATTTGAAAAGCTTGGACCTGGGTTTTTCCAAAGGCGGCCCTTTCCTGCTCCTTCATGAACCATATCATGCCCCTTTGCGGCGCAAAAGAGCAAACCCGGAACAATTTCCGCCCCCCGCCCCCTTTGACATCCCCCGCGGCGGCTTGTATACTGTCTGGTATCCCAAAGGGAGGGGCTTTAGCCCCGACTAGCGACCGAGCTGCCGAAGGCAGCGAATCGCGTACCCGGGGCTGGGCGTAGCCCAGTCCCGGGCGACCAAAAGCAGGAAGGGCGTGCCACCATGAACAAGGTCATCATTCCCGATGGCTACCGGCCCAGGCTCACGCTGTACGAAACCCAGGCCGCCATCAGCCTCATCAAGCGGGTTTTTCAGGACAACCTGGCCCTGGCCCTGAATTTGAAGCGGGTTTCAGCCCCGCTGTTCGTGGATCCGGCCACAGGCCTGAACGACGACTTGAACGGCGTGGAGCGGCCCGTGAGCTTTGACGTGCCCGCCGCCGGCCTGGACGCCCAGGTGGTGCAAAGCCTGGCCAAGTGGAAGCGCATGGCCCTCTACCGCTACGATGTACACCCCGGCAAGGGACTCTATACCGACATGAACGCCATCCGCCGGGATGAGGACCTGGATAACCTCCACTCCATCTATGTGGACCAGTGGGACTGGGAGCGGGTCATCACCCCGGAGACCCGCAACCTCCACACCCTCAGGGAGGCGGTCCGGGCCATCGTGGGCTGCATCCGGGACGCGTCCCTCACCGTCAACGGCCGCTACCCCAAGCTCCACACCCAGCTTTCCGGGGATGTGTCCTTTGTGACCACCCAGGAGCTGCTGGACCTCTACCCCACCCTCTCCCCCAAGGAGCGGGAGAACGCCTATGTCCGCCGCCATCCCATCACCTTCCTGATGAAGATCGGCGCGCCTTTGAGCGACGGCAAGCCCCACGACGGCCGCGCCCCGGACTATGACGACTGGAGCATGAACGGGGACATCCTTTTCTATAACCCCCTGCTGGACTGCTCCTTTGAAATCAGCAGCATGGGCATCCGGGTGGACAGCCATACCTTGGACGAGCAGCTTTCCGCCGCCGGCTGCGACAACCGCCGCGGCCTCCTGTTCCACCAGATGCTGCTCTCGGACCAGCTGCCCCTGACCATCGGCGGGGGCATCGGCCAAAGCCGCCTGTGCATGCTGCTGCTGGGCAAGGCCCACATCGGGGAGGTCCAGTCCTCCATCTGGGACGAGGAAACCAAGGCCGCCTGCGAAAAGGCGGGGATTGTGCTGCTGTAGG
>JARKQO010000040.1 GCA_029974855.1 Eubacteriales bacterium | reverse complement strand
ATGTGGTGCATAACGCCCTGCCGCTGATGAGGGGCATTGACGCCTGCTCCTATGAGGAGTTTGAATACGCCCTGCGGGTGGGGGTCACCGCGCCGTTCTATCTCACCAAGCTGCTGATGCCTTACTTCGCCCCGGGCGCGGCCATCGTCAACATCTCCTCCTCCCGGGACCGGATGAGCCAGCCCCAAACCGAAAGCTACACGGCGGCCAAGGGCGCTATTTCCGCGCTGACCCACGCCCTGGCTGTGAGCCTGGCGGGGAAGGTGCGGGTCAATTCCATCTCCCCGGGCTGGATTGACACGTCTTTTCAGGAGTATACGGGCCCGGACGCGGCCCAGCACCCCGTGGGCCGGGTGGGGAACCCGCTGGATATCGCCCATGTGGCGCTGTTTCTGTGCTCCCCCCAGGCGGGGTTCATCACCGGGGAAAATATCTGCGTGGATGGGGGCATGACAAGGCAGATGATCTACTCCGGGGATTTTGGGTGGAGCCTGGAGCCCAAGGCCCGGGGGTAGCGCTTTCTTCAGTGCTTTCTCTTGATAAAATCAATGCCACATTGGTCCCGGATGGCGTCCATCACCCGCAGCGTCATTTGCGTCCAGCGGTGGTAGGGCTCCGCCTGGGCCGGGTCCTTCACAAGCTCCAGGAAGCGGCTGATTTCATAGGCCATGTCATGCTCCCGGGTATTCAGAGGGATCACCGTGCTTTCACCGCCTCGAAGGCGCAGCTCCGCCTGGGCGGGAACGGGGAAGGGGGACAGGGTCAAAGAGCCTTCCTCCCCCTCGATCACGGCGGGCCGCCAGCTTTGGTGCACCTTAGAATAGCGCAGGATGGCCTGCATGGCCCCGTAATCGCACAGGGCGCAGCCGTTTACGTCAATGGAATCGTCAAAAAACGAGGCCAAAGACAGCACCCTGTTGGGTTCCCCGAAGAGCATCGCCATCCAGTGGGCGCAGTACACCCCCAGGTCGATGAGGGTACCGTTGGCCAAGGTGGGGTCAAAGGCGTTTTCAATAATCCCCTGCTGGAAGCGCGTATAGCGGGAGGAATACTGGGCATAAGGGAACTCGGCGTAGCGCAAAGTGCCCAGCTTGGGCAGCAGCTGCCGTACGGTATCCAGGGCGGGCAGGTGGGCGGGCCGCATGGCCTCCAGCAGCAGCAGGCCCCGCTCCCGGGCCAGGGCCAGCAGCGGCTCCAGCTCCTTTTCGCCGGGCACGATGGGCTTTTCGCATAGCACATGCTTGCCAGCCAGCAGCATGCTTTCCACCTGCCCATAGTGCAGCGCGTTGGGGGTGGCGATGTATACCGCGTCCACGCTCCCATCCCGGCGCAGCTCCTCCCAATCCCAGCAGGCGGACCGGGTCCCCCATTTTTCCGCGTTGGACAGGGCCTGCTCCCGGCTGCGGGAATAGGCCGTTTGCAAGATTGCGTTTTCGCATTCCTTGGCCGCGGCCACAAACCATTCCGCGATGAAATTGGAACCCACGATGGCAAAGCGCATGGGATTTCTCCTTTCATCATTCAGGGCAAAAAGGGCTCCCCCTGAAGGAAAACCTGGCGCAGGTTCAGCTCCTTGTCCAGCACCACCAAATCCGCCCGGGCCCCGGGCGCCAAGGCGCCCAGCTTCTCCTGCATGCCGATGGAGGCGGCGGGGTTCTGGGTGGCGGCGGCTACCGCCAACTCCAGGGGCACCCCAAAGCCCACCGCCCGGCGCAGGGCCTCCAGCAGGTGGATGGTGGAACCCGCCAGCACCCCGCTTTCCAGGGTGGCCCGGCCCTCCTTCACAAACACCTCCTGGCCCCCCAGGGAATATTGGCCCTCGGGCATTCCCGCGCAACGCAGGGAATCGCTGATGAGGCAGACCCGGGAGGGGGGAAAGAGCTTGAACAGGGCCCTGACGATGGAGGGGTGCACATGGTGCCCGTCGCAGATCACCTCCACATAGGCCCCGCTGTCCACCGCCGCCCCCACCAGGCCCGGGTCAAACTGATGGTAGGGGGACATGGCGTTGAAAAGATGCGTCACGTGGTCCGCGCCGCTGGCAAAGCCCGCCAGGGCGGTTTGGTAATCCGCGTCGGTATGGGCGAAGGACACCCGCACCTCCCCGGCCAGGGCGCGGGTAAAGCGGAAGCCCTGGTCCTGTTCCGGGGCGATGTCCACCAGGCGGATCTGCCCGCCGCTGGTTTCGTTCAGCCTGCGGAACATCTCGATGTCCGGGGCCTGAATAAATTCCTCGGGCTGGGCCCCCTTGCGGCTGGGGCTGATGAAGGGGCCCTCCATGTTGATGCCCGCGCTTTGGGCCCCGGGCAAAGGCGTCCGGGCGATGTTGCCCATGATTTGATGAAGCCTGTCCTCGGGCAAAGTAAGGGTAGTGGGGCAGAAGGAGGTGATTCCGTTGGAGGCCAAAAAAAGGGAGATGGCCTCCAGGGCCTGGGGGGTGCCGTCGCATACGTCGTAGCCCATGGCCCCGTGGAGGTGAATATCCACCAGCCCCGGGATCACGTATCCGCCGCCCACGTCCAGGCAGGGCTCGTCCTCCCCGGGCTGCACCCCGGGGCCCAGCTCCACAATCTGCCGCCCGAAGCGGATTCTTCCCTCGATGAAATGTCCGCCCCGGGCAAAGATATGTCCGTTTTCCAGGATCATGGGCAAACCTCCTATGGGCGCTATGGCCGGGGCTATCCCCGGCGGGGGCTGGTCAGGGGCCTCACCGATTCCCGGATCAGCAGCTCCGAGGGCATGAACACATGCACGTAGATGCTGTGCCCCTTTTGAATCCGGTCCACCAGGGTTTTCACGGCGAAGCTTCCCAAATCCTTCAGGGGGATCTTCACGGTGGTGAGGCCCGGGGTCGTTTCCCCCGCTTCGGCAATGTTGTCGATGGAGATCACGGACAGATCCCTGGGCACCACGGCCCCCTGCTGCCGCAGGCCTCTGAGCAGGCCGATGGCGGTGACGTCGTTGGCGCAGAACACGGCGGTGGGGCGCATCTTGCAGTCCAGCAGCTTTTGCGCCGCCGCGAAGCCGCCCTCTGCGGTCATGGGGGTGTTGATGATGCTCTCCCGGCTGTAGGTGAGGGTATTTTGGGTCACGAACTTCCAAAAGGCCTGGTAGCGGACCTCGTTGGGATATTCCCCCACATAGGCGATATGCCGGTGGCCGTTGTCATAGAGGTATTGCATGGCGGTATGGGTGGCCTGGAGCCCGTCGCACATGATATGGTCCGCCTCCAGCTCCATCTGGTTCAGGGTCACGTACACGGCCCGGCGGGAAAACTGGGCGATAAAGGGCTCCAGGGATTTGTGGGTGCGGCCCAGCACCACCAGGCCGTCCCTTTTGCCCACGCTGAGGGCCCCGGGCTGGAGGGCCTCCGCCTCCTGGCGGGTGAACAGGGAGCCCACCTTGCACCCCTTGCTGAGGATTTCCTCCTGCACATAGGCGGCCAGCTCGTCAAAAAAGCTGTCCCTCTGGAGGCTTCTGGACCGGGCAAAGAGGATGTGGATGGTGGAAAGGCCCTGGGCCGCGGGCTGGCCCTTTTTGAGACCCTGGGCTTGCTGGTTGGGTACATAGCCAAGCTGGCGCACCGCGTTCCACACCCGGCTGCGAACCTCCGGGCTGGCAAAGTTGTTCCCGGCGGAATGGATGACCCGGGAGACGGTGGAAGGGGAAACTCCCGCTGCTTTGGCAACGTCCTTCAGCGTCAAAGCAAGCACCTCCTGGAATCATGGATGCTTTGATTGTACCGGAACCGGGCCCTTTATGCCAGGGCCTGTGGGATACAAATTTCGACATTTTTCTCCCCCAGCAGCGTCACGGGGAACTCCGCCGAGGGGGGATAGAGGGCGGCCTTGCGGACCACCATCCTGTGCCAGGGCCGGAAGCAGCCCAGCAGAATGCGCCGGGCCGAGGCGATTTCCCGGAAGCCCAAGGTGATGGCCCAGCGGGGCATGAACTCATAGGCCCCGTCATATTCGTTCAGGCTGTTGATCACCACAGTCTCCGGGGCCACGGCCACCACCCGGACGGGCTGGGCCATAAACGCCTCCGGGACCATGCCCGGCTGGGGCTCGTTGAAGGCCACATGGCCGTTGAGCCCGATACCGCCTACGCACAAATCCACCCCTCCATGGGCCTGGATCAGCTCCCAGATATACTCCCCGTTTTGGGGCGTGGGGAAAATTCGCTGGCTTTCGGGCATCAGCAGCTCCGGCTGCACCAGGCCATAGAACTCCCGGTCCATAGCTCCCCGGAAAGACAGGGGATGCTCCGGCTGGATCATGGTGCCCGGGTCCCACATGTACTCGTCCATGTTCAGGAAGGTGGTGCGGGCCAGGCTGATCCCCTCCGCGTTGAGGATGTCCGCCAAAGGCCTGTACTGGCCCACCGGGCCCAGGGGAACGATCATCAGGGTGGGGCGGCCCGCCGCGTTGTTGTCCCGGATGGTATCGGCCATGGCCCGGGCCAGGTGCCCGAACACCGCTTCCTTGTCCGGGAAGAGGGAAACGGGAATGCGGCCCTTTCCCAACCGCTCCGGGGACAGGGCCAGCACGGCGGGGTCCTGGTACAGCGCAGGGCCTGCCTGGCTTTCCAGCTCGGCCATGCCCCGCACCCGCACCTCGTGCTTGCCTCCGGCGTACTTGCCAAAGAGCCATGCCTCGATCATCCGCTCCAGTTCGTCCGGGGTGATGAGCCAGGCCCCGGTGGCCAAAATGTTGGCGTTGTTGTGCTCCCGGCTCATGAGGGCGGTGAAGTTCTGGTAGCACAGCGCGGCCCGGGCGCCCCGCACCTTGTTGGCGGCCATGGCCATGCCCTGGCCTGTGCCGCAGATGAGAATCCCCCGGTCAAAGGCCCCGGAGACCACGGCCTGGGCCACCTTTTGGGCGTACACATGGTAATCCCCGGCTTGGGAAGAATCGCAGCCCATATCCTGGATGCGGTAGCCCTTGGCCTCCAGCCGCCGCAGGATTTCCATTTTTAAATCGTAGCCCGCCAAATCGCTGGCGATACACAGCTTGAATTGCGTTTGCATATGCTCACTCCTCCATGTAACGGATATAGTCCAGGCAAGCCTGGCGGATGCCCTGGGGCTGGCGGAACAAGGTGTAGATCCCCTGCACCAGCATATCGGCCCCGGCCTGCCGGCACAGCCGGCTGTTTTCCCGTGTCACGCCCCCGTCCACGGAAATCAGATAGGGTAAGCCGTGGGCCTTGCGGAGCTCGTCCAGGGCCCGGATACGGGCATACGCCTCCTGCTGGAAGGCCCTGCCGTATCCCCCCGCCGGAATGGACATCACCACCGCCAAGTCCGCCAGGGGCAGCAGCGAGGCTACCTCCTCCAAAGACCGGTCCAGGTTCAGCACAAAGCCCGGCTTCATGCCCAGTTCCCGAATCCGCTCCAGCCCCCGGGCCGGGTCAGGAAGGGTGTTGGGCACGATGCTCAGCCAACGGACCCCCGCCTGGGCCAAAGGCTCAAAGTAATGCTCCGGGTTTGTCACCATCAGGTGGGCGTCCAGCTCCGCCTGGGGAAAGCGGCGGTGCAGCTGGGCGATGGTCTCCACGGAAAAGCCCAGCGAGGGCACATGGTGGCCGTCCATCAGGTCCAGGTGAAGGGTGTGAACGCCCCCCTCCAACAGCGCCCGGGCATCCACCTCCAGGTTCAGGGGATCGGCGCAGGCCAGACTGGCGGTGTAGATCATAAAACTTGCGCGTCCTTTCGGGGCTCCCCGGGGATGACCAGCAGAACCTCCCCATTCGCGCCGCTGACCACCAAGGGAACCGCTGCTGCGGGGATGAAGGCCGCCCTGCCCTGAGGCAAGGACAGGCCGCCCAAGGCCACTTCACCCTGTAAGGCAATCACAAGCTGATACCGGCCCAAGGAGCGGAGCGGGTAGGTCCCCTGGAGGGACACCTTCTCCATGGCAAACTCCGGGCAATCCTGGAAGGACAGCAATGCCCAGCGCTTCCAGCCGGGGCCCTCCCCCAGGGCCTTGGGGGCAAAGCGCACCTTCCGCGCAATCTCCTCCAGGGTGTAGGTGGTAAAATCCAGACCGTCAAAAAGGGTCTCAAAGCCCAGGCCATAATGCATATCCCCGTCGGCCATGGGCCGGCCGTAGTTGTCCCGTTCAAAGCGCATGGTGTAGTCGCAGGGCTCGTGGACCTCCAAAAAGGTCACCCCCGGCCCCATGGCATGGATGATGCCGGCGGGCACCAAAATCACATCCCCCAACTCAAAGGGCACCTTGTGGATACAATCCAGCATGGCGGGGACGTCGTCCCGGGCCACCAGCTCCTCAAAATAGCTCCGGGTCACCCCGGGCTTGAAGCCGGCGTAGCAATAGCGCACCTGTGGGTCGCGGGTTTGCAGAAAATACCAGGCCTCGGTTTTGCCGAAGGCACAGCCCAGATGGCGGCGGGCAAAGGCCGCTGTGGGATGGTATTGCAGAATCAGCCGCCCGGTGGAATCCCCGGCCTTGCACAGCACGGGGCACTCCCCGCCGTAAGCCCGGGCGATGTCAGGACCTAAAAAGCCCTCCGGGTCCTCTAAAATCATCTCCCGCAGCGTGGCCCCCTCCCCTTCCGCCAGGCTGAACCCCTGGCGCGGGGGCCGCCCCGGGCCGATGTAGGGGGAGGTGTTCACCAGCAGCTCCTCGCTGTAGGTGCTGTCGCCGTAGGCCCGGCTTTTGTCAAGCCCCTGCCACCGGTCCAGGGCCGCGCCCCCCAGGAAAAACCGTGCTACCCGGTTGGGGGCCAGAATCCAGGGCCGGGCCGAATTTGTAGCGTCCATGAAAAACCTCTCTAAAGGAGGAATGAACCCGGAGCCGGAGGGCTCCGGGTTCATTCCGAAACGGTATGTTACTGGGCAGCCAGGGCGTTCAGCACGAAGGAGAGGTCCAGGCAATCCTCAAAGGCCTTGGCCTCGGTGCCCTCGGGCACGCCGCCCTTCTTGGCGCCGTACAGCACCCGCAGGTACTCATAGCCCTGGGAATCCGGGGTGGCGAACCAGTCCTTGTACTCCTCGGCGGTGGGCCACACGGCGGCGGCGGCGTCAAAGCTGCCGGCAGGCTTCTGGGCCAGGTTTTCCCCGGCGGCCAGGCTAACCGCCTCGTTGGCGGGATCGCCCCGGAAGTTCAGGGCCTTCAGCAGCGCGTTGACCACCTTCTGGGCGGCCTCGGGGTTTTCCTCAAGCCACTTCTGGCTGGCAACCCAGGTGGAGGGGAAGTACTTGTCGGGCAGGTGGGTGTCTGTGGCGGCAATGAACTCCATGTCGCTGTTGCTGGCAACGATGATGCCTGGCACGGGGGCATAACCCACGGCGATGTCCACGCGGCTGGCGTCGCTGGTGCTCATGGCGGCGGGCAGGTTTTCATTGGCCAGCTGCACCACGGTGATTTTGCATTCCTCGCTGGCATTGGGGGCGGCGTAATCTTTCAGGTAATCGGCGGTTTCGCTGTAGATCCACAGCTGCTCCTCGGCGGGGGTGCCCAGCTCCCCGTGGATCTTGTTCAGCAGGTCCTTGAACCAGCCGCCGGGGGTGGTGGCGGTGTCGATGTAGATGGTCTTGCCCTTGAGGCCCGCGTACAGCTCGTCATAATCGAAGAAGCCGTTGCCGTTGCCATCCACAAAGGCGCCCTTGCGGGCTACCATGCCCTCGGAGTTGGACAGGTTGTCCAGGAAGATGAACTTGAGCTCGTTGCCGCTGGGGTCCATGGCGTTCCAGGCCACGCCCGCGCCGATGAAGCCGCAGTCCAGGGTACGGCCGTCGGCCCGCATGGCCGCCATTTCCGAGGGGCCGCTTTCCACGATGGTCACGATGGGATTGATGCCTTCTTCCGCGAAGAAGCCCTGCTCCACC
>JARKQO010000016.1 GCA_029974855.1 Eubacteriales bacterium | reverse complement strand
GCATCGGCGACCACGGCATGGCGATCATGAGCGAACGGGAGGGGCTGGGCTTTGCCTCTCCCATCGTCTCGGATACGGCGGCCCTGCATGGGCTGATCGAGGCGGTGCTGGCCACGGGAGCGGACATCCGGGTGCTGCGGGACCCGACCCGGGGCGGGCTGGGCACGACCCTGAACGAAATCGCCAGCCAGTCGGGGGTAGGCATGCTGATCGAGGAGAAGGCATTGCCGCTAAACCCGGCGGTGGCAGCGGCCTGCGAATTCCTGGGGCTGGACCCCCTTTACGTGGCCAACGAGGGCAAGCTGGTACTGATCTGCGCCGAACCGGATGTGGAGAAGGTGCTGGGGGCCCTGCGGGGCCATGCCCTGGGGCGGGAGGCTGCCGTGCTCGGCACGGTGGTGGAAGATGCCCACCATTTCGTCCAGATGACCACCTCCATGGGGGGGCGGCGCATCGTGGACTGGCTCACCGGGGACCAGTTGCCCCGGATCTGTTGAACGGTTTCAGGAGTTCCAGTGGCGCGGGCTGACCACCACATTGACGACTTCAAAGACCTGGTTCAGAACCACCTGGCGGGCGTCGTCGGCGTCCAGGGCGTTGGGAATCCGGTACAGTTCCCGGCGCCCATCAAGCAGACGGACGGCGGCGATGAACTCCCTGGGACCCGTCTTCTGGGGACGGGGACGGCGAACGGCGGCCTGCTTTGCCATGATGGGCTCCTTGGTTCCTGATGTGCGCATGGTAATGCATTCGAAGCCCATGAAAAATAAGACCAAAGTTGTGTTTTATGCATACATCACAGCTTTTTTGAAAAATCATGACTAAAGACATAGAAAGTAGCACTTATCTCCGTCGCCACAGGTCCTTTCGGACTAATATCGCCAAACTATTGCTTTTTGCCTAAGTGATTGCCAGACAAGGAAATTCATTTTGAATAAACAGCTTCCCGGCATCCTGGTGGTGGATGACGAACTTCGCTCCCAGGAAGCCCTGGCCCGCACCCTGGAGGAGGATTTCCGGGTCTTTTGTGCATCTTCCGCCAACGCCGCCCTGGAATTGATGGAACAGG
>JARKQO010000545.1 GCA_029974855.1 Eubacteriales bacterium | reverse complement strand
GTCCCCAGCTGCATTTCCCCCCAGATGCCCCGGGTTTTCACATTGCCCAGCATGCGCTTCAGATCCCCGACCCCTGTGGCCAAGGTGTGCACTTCCCCCAAGGATTTGTACACCTGCTCCAGCCGCTGGCTCACCTGGGTGAAGCTTTCCCCCAGGCGCTTGTCCAGGGTTTCGTGGAGCTTGTCGTCCACGGTTTTGCGCATCTGCTCCAGCTTTTGGGCGTTTTCCTCCTGAAGCCGCTGCATGCCCCCCTGGAGGGTTTCCCGCATGCGCTCCAGGCGCTGGTCGTTCTGGGCCAGCCGCTGGTCCAGCAGCGCTTCCACGCTTTGCATCCGCCCTTCAAACTTGCCCAGGTTTTCCTCGGTGATCTGGTGCATGCGGTGCTGGCGGATCTCCTGGGCCTGGTTGCTGTCAAAGCTTTGCTGCTGCAGCGTGCCCAGCTGGCGGCTGTGCTGCTGGAGGGTGTTGGACAGGGTGCTCAGCAGGCTGTCGTTGACGGCCTGCAAAGTGCGCAGCAGCGCCTCCCGCTGGGATAAGCCCTGCTGCTCCAGCTCCCCCTCCAGGCCCCGCATGCCGTTTTCCAAAGCGTCGGTCATTTCCCCCAGCCAATAGGAGGTTTCCCGCTTGCGGCGGGCGGTCATGGCCATCAAAGCGATCAGCAGGCCTATTACCGCCAGCAGCAAAGCGATCAGGGCCGTCCACAAAGCGGTGGCCGGTTCCAAAATGGGCAAAGGGCCTCATCCTTTCGTACAGAAAAACAGCCGCCCGGAGAGGACAGGGCGGCTGTGTGTTCACATTTCCCGGCGTCCCTCCATGGCCTTGGCCAAAGTGATCTCGTCCGCGTATTCCAGGTCGCTTCCCACGGGCACCCCGTGGGCGATCCGGGTGACCAACAGCCCCATGGGCTTCACCAGGCGGGCGATGTAGCTGGCGGTGGCCTCCCCCTCGATATCCGGGTTGGTGGCCAAAATGACCTCCTTGATGGAATCGTCCTTCAGCCGCGCCATCAGCTCCTTGATGCGGATATCCCCGGGCCCCACGCCCTCCATGGGGGAAAGGGTGCCGTGGAGCACGTGGTACGCGCC
This sequence comes from Eubacteriales bacterium, assembly GCA_029974855.1. The sequence continues at coordinate 3,458 of JARKQO010000545.1, read as the reverse complement.
CCCAAAATCCCGCATCCGCTCGATGGCGGCCACGTCCCTGGGATCCCGCACCACGCAGATCTGCCCGTTGCGGCGGCGCTCGTCGGCGCAGATGCCGCAAAGGCTGTCCGTGGCGTAGTTACCGCAGCAATCGCAGTAGCGGATGGCCTTGCGGCCCTGGTACAAAGCCGAGGCCAGCTCCCGCACATCCTCCAGGGGCATGCTGCTGATGTGGTAGGCCAGCCGCTGGGCGCTTTTCTGCCCGATGCTGGGCAGGCGGGACAGTTGGGCCACCATCCGGGCAATGGGTTCCAGCTGCTGCGCCATGGGTTAAAACATGCCCCCCATGCCGGGGGCCATCTTGGCCATCTCCGCCTTGCGGGCTTCCTCCCCCATGCGCAGGGCTTCGTTGACGGCAGCCAAAATCATGTCCTGGAGCATTTCCACATCCTCCGGGTCCACGCATTCCGGCTTGATCCGCAGTTCCTTCACTTCCCGCTTGCCCGTGACGGTGACGCTGACCATGCCGCCGCCCGCCTGGGCCGAATACTCCCGCTCGTCCAATTCCTCATGGATTTTCCCGATCTGCTCCTGAAACTTTTGGGCCTCCCGCATAAGCTGCTGCATGTTGCCGCCGCCCATGCCCCCAAAGCCGCCGAAGTTGTTCCTGGCCATCATCATTCCTCCGTTGGTGGCAAATTTGTTATTCCTTGATGGAGATAAGCTTGAGATTGGCGGAGATCCCCGTGATGCGCACCGCCGGCGTGGCGGGGTCCTCGCTGAGGGAGACCCCCTCCGTGCGGACCCGGCCGCTGAGGGAACGAAGGCCCACGTTCAGCGTCTCCACAGGGGAGGTGATGATCACGTCCCCGGATACGGTGTTGATCTCCACCCGCTGGAAGGGCTTGCTCATATGGTAGGTTTGCTCCCCGCTGACGCTGTTGCAGCGCAGGGTGTCCACCTGGAGCATGTCCAGGGCGATGTTCCCGCTGACGCTGCGCACGGACAGGGAAGCGGCGCGCAGGTCCTCCGCCCGCACGTCCCCGCTGACGGTTTTCAGCTTCAGCTCCTGGGCCTGGAGGCGCACCGCCCGCAAATCCCCGGACACCGAGTCCAGCACCAGGTTGCTTCCCTGAAGGCCCCTGGCGCTGAGCAGGCCGCTGATGGTATTCACATGGATGGGCTTTTGCCAGGCCCGGGGCATGCGGACGCAGACCTGCATCCAGTGCCCCTCCATGAGGTTCAGGCTCAGGCCGTATTGGGGCTGCTCCACCAGCAGGAGGCCGTCCTTGGCCAAAACCCGCAGGTCATGGACGGACTGGTCGTCCCCGGCCACCAGCACCTGGATCTTGTCCACGTCGTCCGCGAAGATTTCCAGCTGCGCCCAGGCCAGATGCACCACCACATCCGATAAGCCGCTGGCTTCAAAATGCTCGTTCCGCTCCATGAGATGCTTCGCCTCCTTAGCAGTCCTCCGGGCTCCCTTGGTGTGAATCCCTTATATCATACCCTTTTTGGGACAAAAATGCAACGCCCTACACCACCCGGTGGTTCACCCATTTGCCGCTGCGGTAGCGCCACACGAAGCAGACGCTTCGGGCCACCCAGTCCACAATCATGGCCACCCATACCCCCAGCAGCCCCATGCCCAAAGAAATGGCCAGGTAATAGCTCAGGGCGATGCGGCAAATCCACATGGACAGCACGGACACCACCATGGTGAACTTCACGTCCCCGGCGGCCCGCAGGGCATTGGGCAAGGCGAAGCTGGCGGACCAGAAGAGCACGCCCGCGATCCCGTAGAAGCGCAGCACCTCCACCGCCGCCTCCACCCCCTCCGGGCTGAGCCGGAAGGGCCGCACAAAGGGCTCAGCCAGCAAAAGCAGGACTCCATTGCTCAAAAACATCATCACATAGGAGGCCTTCAGCAGCTTGACGGTATAGCGCTTGGCCTGGGAAACGTCCCCGGCGCCCATGCACCGGCCCACCACCGTCACCATGGCCAGGCCGATGGCGCTTCCGGGCAGGTTGACCATGGTGGTGACATTGTTGCCCACCGCGTTGGCAGCCACCACGGAGATGGAAAAGGAGGCCACGATGCCCGCCACCAGCAGCTTACCCACCTGGAACATGCTATTTTCCAGCCCGTTGGGAATCCCCAGGCTGAAGATGCGGCCGATCATGGCCCTGTCCAGCTCCGGATGGAAGGGGCGGGGAATATACAGGCCCCCCGAGGGGGACAGCAGCAGCCGGATGATCACCACGCCCCCCAAAACCCGGGCCAGAAGCGCCGCGACGCCGGCCCCCATTACCTCCAGCCGCAGCCCGAAAATCAGCAAAGCGCTGGCGCCGATGTTCACCAGGTTCATCATCAAGGAGATCCACATGGAGGCCTTGCTGTTGCCCATGGCGCGGAACAGCGCCGCCCCGCCATTGTACAGGGCCAAGGCGGGGTAGGACAGGGCCGAGAGGTAGAGATACTCCCGGCAGTATTGCAGGGCGTCCTCCGACAGGTTGCCGAAGAACAGCCGCAGCAGGGGATCGCAGAAGAGGATGGAGGCGGCGGAGATGGCCAACGCGATGAACAGCGACAAATACAGCAGCTGCTTGGCCGCCCGGGACGCGTTCATGGGCTCGTGCCTGCCCAGGTATTGGGCCGCCACCACCGCCCCGCCAGTGCACATGGCGGAAAAAAGCTGGGTCAGCAGCACGTTGATGGAATCCACCAAGGAGATCGCGGAAACCGCCGACTCGGAGATGGAGCTCACCATCACCGTGCCCACGATACCGATGAGGATGGCTAGAAACTGCTCAATGATCAGGGGAACAATCAAAGATACCAGCGCCCGGTTTGAAAAAAGGGGCTCTTCGTCACAAGGGGTTGTCCTGATTGGAAGCACCTTCTTGCTGGATGGTTTCGTTGGCAGGCAGGGCAGTTTCCATGGCCGCCCCGGGGGGAGAGGCCCCCTTTTTGAGGAAAAGGCCGCTGACGCTATGCCCCGTGGTGACCAAAAAGCCCGCCAAAATGGGGAGGTAGCAGGTGAAGAAGCGCCAGATCAGCAGAGCCACAAACAGGTAGGCCGGGGGAAAGATACCCTCGAAGAACTTGGCGTAGCCAAGCTCCTGGGCGCCGGCGGCGCCGGGCAGCGGGGTATAGCTGGCGCTGATGTACAGCAGCACCCCCATGGTGATCTGCCGCATAAAGCTGGTGCCGGACAGGCCGAAGGAAAAGTAAATCACACAAGTCACCAGCATCAGCGCGCAGAGCTGAACCAAAGAGATGAAGAACTGGATCGCCAGGTCCAGGGGATTGTTGCGGATCAGCTGCACGCTGGACAGGAAGGAATTGCAATGGGCCTCCCATTTGGCCGTGGACTTTTCCGGGTCCTTGCAGATGCCCAGCTTCACGCCGATGCGGATCACCAGCATGATGATGGTGCGCACCGCCCGCTTGCTGATGGCCATGGTCAGCACCTTGC
>JARKQO010000538.1 GCA_029974855.1 Eubacteriales bacterium | reverse complement strand
CTGGGGGTGCTGCCCGCGCACCAAGGCAAGGGCTTTGGGGACCTGCTGGTCCGGCTGGCCCTGTACAAGGTGCTGCTGCACCAGGGGCGGGAGGTGCGCCTTGCGGCCCCCCGGGCCGTGACGCCCTTTTTTGCCCGCTATGGCTTCCGCCCCGGCCCCGAGAGCCCCACCGGGGAAGAGCCTGTGTTCATGCGCCTTCGGGCGGAGGAGATTCAGCTGGAGGGCTGCGGCGGCTGCCAGGGCTGCCGTCAGGGCGCGGAGGCCCCCTAAGTCCTTGGGGCGGGTCCCGGCGTTACCCAAAATCACAGCCGCCCCAAAAGCGGCTTAGCGGTTCCGCTCCTGCACAAAGACCCATTTGCGCTGCAGCAGGTAGCTCAGGAAGAACAGCACGATGTCCACAGGAATCTTCACGGCGTTCTCGTTCCAGCCAAACCACAGGTGGAGGTTGCTGATCAGCACCGCCGACAGCAGCATAATCAGGAAGAATACCCCCAGGTAGCGGGGCAGGCTCTTGCGGATAGAGGCGGGGTCCTCAAAGACAAAGCGCCTGTTCACCAGGAAGTTGAAGGTTCCGGAGAGCACCCTGGCGATGGCGGTGGCGAGGGCGATCCGGGGCAGAAGGTTGAACACCCACAGGTGCAGCCACTTTTCCAAAGAAGGGTAAGAGCCCCGCAGCAGCAGGGAGTTCATCAGCCTGTACGCTCCGTAGTCCAGCAAAAAGCTCAGGGCCGAGGAGCTGATGAACCGGAAGAACCCCGCAAAGATGATCCCATAGATCCGGGCGCTGTCCCGGACGGTCCGGAAATGGCTGCCTTCGTTGTTGTTCTCGTATACGGTTTCAATGGGCAAAGCCCGGATGGGGATGCGGGAGGTGGCGCAGTGGATGAGCATGTTCATCTCATACTCATACCGGTCGCCCCCCACGCTGATCATGGCGGGCAGCAGTTCCCGGGTAAAGCCCCGCAGCCCCGTCTGGGTATCCGTCACCCAGCGGCCGTAGAGCAGGCAAAACACCACCGAGGTGATGCGGTTTCCGGCCCGGCTCTTTTTGGGCACATGGGGCTGGGAAAAGTCCCGGCTGCCCAGCAGCAGGCCCGCTTCCCGCCTTCCGCCGTGGGCCTCCGCCGCCTCCCGGTTGATCCTGTGCAGCTCCTCGCTCACGCGCAGCACGTCCTGGGCGGTATGCTGGCCGTCGCTGTCGGCGGTGATCACATAGGCGCACTGGGGGCAGTGGTCCCGCAGGTATTCCATGCCCGCCTTCAAGGCCACGCCCTTGCCCCGGTTGGGGGTATAGCGGATCAACTGGAGCCGCTCATGGGGAGCCATGGCCTCAAAAAAGGGCTCGCTGTCCGGGCCGCTGCCGTCGTCCACCACCACGATTTTGGCAAAGCCGGCGCTTAGGAGGGTTTGCACATAGGGGGCCAACCGGGCGTCCGGGCAATAGCTGGGGATCAGAACGGCGGTATCCAGGGCATCGGTCTGCATGGCGGGTGTTTCCTCGCTTCTGTAATGTTCGCGGATGGCCCGCGGCTTACCGTGTCAGATAGGTGTCCAGATAATCCCGGATCAAAGCGCCCCAGTCCTGGCCCGAACGCTCCCTCAGGGCCTGCTGAAAGTCCTGGCGGGTGACCAGTTGGAACCTGTACCGATCATAATACGCTTTCAGAAAATCGTCAAGCCCGCCTCCCAGGGCCGTGTCCAGGGCCGCCAAAAAAGCTCCGCCCCGGCCGTACACCAACAGGGCGTACTCGTTGCCGTCGGCAAAATAGGAAAGGGGGCTGCCCGGGGTGGCCCCCTTGGGAACCGTCACCCGCATGGCGGTTTCAAACCGGGAAAAGGCCAAATCCTGCCGGGCCTGGGTACCGTAGTACCGCTCCACATAGGGCAAAAGGCTGTACTCGCACAGGGCCTCGTCCTGCCAGGGCTGGTTCACCTGGTCGCTGCCCACCACCCCGTACCACCATTGATGGGCGGTTTCGTGGGCCACCAGCAGCTCCAGGTCCTGGCC
>JARKQO010000506.1 GCA_029974855.1 Eubacteriales bacterium | reverse complement strand
CTCCCCCACCGGCGCGAACATGGTGCAAAACGGCGACTTCTCCGATGACAAAACCAATTGGTTTTTGTACATGGAATCCGGCGGCGCGGTGAACGACTTTTCGGTCCAGGAGGGGGAGGTTCTCCTGGACATCCGGAGTATGGGCGTGGTGGAGCACGCCGTGCAGCTGTATTATGACGGCTTCAAGCTGGAGACGGGGGGCGTTTACCGCTTCGCCTTTGACGCCCGCTCCAACATCGACCGCAAAATCAGCGCGCGCCTTCAGCTCAACGGCGGGGATTATCACGCCTATATCGAGGAATACGTGGCGCTGACCCCCCAGACGCGGCACTTTGACTTCGAGTTTCTGATGTGGGACAACCCGGACCCGGCCCCCCGCATCGCCTTCAACCTGGGCGCGCCCCTGGACGGCACGGTGTATCCGCCCAACCAGGTGATCCTGGATAATGTGGAGGTCTCCTTGGTGGACGGCTCGAATATCCTGCGGCCCGTGGCCGAGGCCGAGCGTACCCAGATCAACGTGAACCAGGTGGGGTACGCGCCCAATGCCCAAAAGATCGCCGTGGTGCGGGGCGGTGAACACGGCGATACCTTCCAGGTGCTGGACGAAGGCGGCCAGGTGGCCTTGGAAGGTCCGCTCACCGGGCCCATCCAGAGCGCCGCCTCGGGCGAAATCAACTATCTGGCGGATTTCAGCGCCCTGGACCGGGAGGGGACCTATACCGTCACAAGCGGCGGCGCGCTGCCCTCCTATCCCTTCGTGATCGGCCGGGGGGTGTACGAGGCGGCCTTTGACGCCGTATGCAAGATGTTTTATTTGCAGCGCTGCGGTAGCTCTCTTGATCCGGCCCTGGCGGGGGATTTCGCCCACGGGGCCTGCCACACCCAGCCGGCCACCGTTCACCGGGGCACGGAGCAGGCGGATGTGTCCGGCGGCTGGCACGACGCGGGGGACTATGGCCGCTACGTGAGCCCCGGGGCCACCGCCGTGGCGGATTTGCTGCTGGCCTGGGAGGATTTCGGCCCGTCCCTTGGGCGCGATGACCTGGGCATCCCCGAAAGCGGCAACGGCGTCCCCGACCTGCTGGATGAAATACGCTACGAGCTGGAATGGATGCTGAAAATGCAAGCCCAGGACGGCAGCGTGTACCACAAGGTCACCGGGCTCAACTTCCCCGGGGCTGTGATGCCCACGGAGGAACGGGAGCCGCTTTACCTGATGAAGCCCTCCACCACCGCCACGGGCAGCTTCGCCGCTGTGATGGCCATGAGCCATACGGCCTACCTGCCCTACGACAAGGCCTTTGCGGACGCATGCCTGGCGGCGGCTGAGCGGGCTTGGGAGAAGCTAAAGGACAAGGAATTCAGGGGTACCTTCCGCAACCCCAAGGACGTGCTGACCGGGGAATATTCCGACGGCAAGGACACCGACGAGCGCTGCTGGGCTGCCGTGGCCCTGTACCGGGCCACCGGCAGGCAGGAGTACCTGACCGCCTTTGAGGAGCGGCTGGCGGCCTTAAAGCGCGTGCCCTACGGCTACGGCTGGGACAATGTGGGGGATTTCGCGAACAGGCTGTACCTCTCCCTGGATGAGGCGGTCACCGATGGGGCCAGCCTCCAGCGGATCAAGGACGATGTGACGGAGCGGGCCGAGGAGATGCTGGCCCTCTCTTTGGAGGACGGGTACGGCTCCTCGTTGGGGATGGTCTATCCCTGGGGCAGCAACATGGCCATCTGCAACAACGCCATGCACCTGCTCTACGCGGGCCGGCTGCTGGACAGGGAGGATTTCGTCAGCGCCGCGCTACGCCAGTATCACTACCTCTTTGGCGCCAACCCCATGGCAACCTGCTATGTGACCGGCTTTGGGGCCTATTCCCCCACCTCCACCCATCACCGGCCCTCCATGGCGGTGGGGAAAACCATGCCCGGCATGCTGGTGGGCGGGCCCAACAGCAATCTGGAGGACCCCTACGCCCGGGCTGTGCTGGCGGAAGCGCCCCCGGCCAAGGCCTACGCGGACAACGCCCAAAGCTACTCCTGCAACGAGGTCACCATCTACTGGAACGCGCCGCTGCTGTACCTGATGGCGTATATGATGCGTTGACCCGTGGCCATACCATCCGAGGGGGGCGTGCGCCATGACTTCCAAAAGAACAGGGCTTACCGCCTCCTTTCTGCGGAGCTTTGTGCTGCTCATCGTCATCCCCATTTTGCTGGTGCTGGTGGCGGCTTTGGGCATCATCCGCAGCACCATGCTGGAGGAGGCCATTGACCGCATCACCTTGGCCCAGGGCAGCGTGGCCTCGGCCCTGGAGACGGAAATCCGGGACGCGGAGCTGGCTCTGGCCCATTTTCTGCTGGTGAACCAGGAGCAGGCCTTTGATTTGGCCTCCCAGTTCAACCTGGCCTCCGGCAAGGAGAAAACCCCCTATGCCCGGCAGCTGACCCAGCTGTTCAACGTGATGATTTTGCCCCGCAGCAATGTGATCGCGCTGCACTTTTACATGAAGGACGGCAACTATTACGGCCTGAAGGACGACCTGGCCATCCCCGTGGAGGCCATCCGCGCCACGGGCTGGTACCGGCGGGCCCTGGCCTCCAAGGGGCATACCGTGGTGGATGTGTCCCAGGGGCCCGTGACCTACGTGGCCCGCAACTCCACCGTCAGCAACCGGCTCATCCTCACCGCCGCCTTTGCCCAGTTAAAGCAGTACCGCTATGACCAGGTGGAGCTGGCCTGCCTGTATTTTCAGCCCCACAGCGCCCAGCAGATCGCCAAGCATACGGGGACCAGCATGGGTGTGATGATGCTGGTGGACGAGGACGGCAACGTGCTCTTTGACGGCTCCAAGGGAAGCGCCACCCTTCCCCAGGAGGTGCGGAGCTCCCGGCAGCCCGGCTTTATCCACCACAGCGCGGGCAAGACCCTACACTGCTTTGTGACCCCCGTGGCGGGAACGGCCTTCCGGCTGGTGACCGCCGCGGACCAGGCCCTGCTGCTGTCCGGCTTTACCCGCACGGTGTGGGTGGTGCTGGGGGTGGCGCTGCTGATCTTCGGCCTGTACGGCGTGTTTTCCATCCGCTTCTTCCGCAGCATCCTAAGGCCCGTAAACTCCTTGATTTTGGGGATGCGCCAGGCCCGCCGGGGGGATTTGTCCGCGCATGTGGACCCGGCCGGCAGGCCGGAGATGCAGCACCTGCTGGACAGCTTCAACCGGATGATGCGGCGGGTGGAGGACCTGGTGCAAACGGTTTCCCGCCAGGAGGAGGAAAAGCGGCTCCAGGAGGTAAAGGCCCTCCAGGCCCAGATCAACCCCCATTTCCTGTTCAATACCTTAAGCTCCATCCATTTCATCGCCCGGATCGCCAAGTTTGAAAGCATCAGCGCCATGACGGACGCTTTGATGAAGATTCTGCGCTGCGCCTTTCAGGGGGAGGGCAGCTTCCACACCCTGGGGGAGGAGCTTCAGGTGCTGAAAAGCTACATCCTGCTGATGCGCATCCGCTACGCGGACAGCTTTGAGGAGCGCTTTGAGGTGGACGAGTCTGCCCTTTCCTGCCTTCTGCCCCGCTTTACCTTGCAGCCCATCGTGGAAAACGCCATCGTCCACGGCTTTGCCAGCAAGGATGAGCCCGGCTGCCTGGTGATTTCCGTCAAGGCCCAGGGGGAGAGCCTCCTGCTGACCGTTTGGGACGATGGCCAGGGCATGGACGGGGAAACCATCTCCCAGGTGCTTCAGGAGCAGCCCCAGCGGGATGAAAACCGCTACGGCATCGGCATCCACAACGTGCGCCGCCGGATCGCCCTCCATTACGGGCCCTCCTTTGGCATCTCCTTTGAAAGCGCGGTGGGGGAGTATACCCGGGCCATCATCACCTTGCCCCTGAGCCGGAAGGAGGCCAGCGCATGATCCGCTTGTTGATCGCGGACGACGATACCATCGTGCGCACCTCCATCAAAACCATGGTGGAATGGGAGCGGGAGGGCGTGCGGATCGTGGCGGAAGCCGCCAATGGCCGGCAGGCCCTGGAGATTCTGGAGAGCGAACCGGTGGATGTGCTGCTGACGGATATCAGGATGCCTCTGATGGACGGCCTGGCGCTGCTGGAGCGGCTTTCCCGGCTTTCCAACCCGCCCGCCTCGGTGGTGCTGAGCGCCTATGACGAGTTCCCCTTTGTGCGCCGGGCCTTCACCCTAGGGGCCGCCGATTACCTGCTCAAAGCGGAAATGACCCCCGCCGGGCTGCTGAAATGCGTCAAGGAAACGGGGGCAAAGGCCAGGCAGCCCTCCGCCCCCACAGCCGCCGGCTTTGCCCCCACCCCGTCCCAGCGCTTCAGGGAGGCGGCCCTGTCCCTTGGCGGCCTCCAGGAGGTCTTAAGCGCCCCCTGTGTCCTGGCCTGCTTTGAGCTGGACGACTACCAGCAGGTGCAAAAGCGCTTTGGCTCCGGGCTGGAACAGGACCTGGCGGGCCCCCTGTGCGATCTGGCGGGCCACATTCACCGGGTGGCCACAGACGGGGTCTGTTGCAGCCTCTCCCCCTCCCCGTATCTGCTGGGCCAGCGCATTCCCCCGGAAACCGGCGCCCTGGCCGCTACCCATACGGCCACGGACCTGGGCCGGCAGATCACCCGGGCCTGGAAGGTATACATGAACCTCTCCGCCTCCGTGGGGCTCAGCGGCCTGGCAGCCCGGCCGGAGGCCTTGGAGGAGGCTTTCCAGGAATGCCTTCGCCACGCCTCCATGCGGGTGGTCCTGGGTCCGGGGCAGGTGATGGACCGCACCCGGTGCGCGGAATTCGATCTCCCCTCCGCCCTGGCCTCGGCCCAGGCCCTCTCCCCTTTGTTGGACGCCCTCAAAAGCGGCAACGACCTGCTGCTGAACGAGACCCGCACCCAGCTCTTC
>JARKQO010000502.1 GCA_029974855.1 Eubacteriales bacterium | reverse complement strand
GCGTCAGCTTTTTTGATAGCCATTTTACAGAAAAGGACGAGGCGGGATGAAAAAAGAGGCAATCACGGACGGGCTGCGCTTTTGCTGGCTCCTTTGCATGGAAAGCGCGCTGATCGGAGGGAGCACCGCCGCCTTCTTGCGTTTGCTCGCATGGGCGGCCCAGGCGCACAGGGCCTTCCCCTATGTTGTTTTCGGGCTGCCGCTGCTGTCTTTGGCTACGGCGTTTGCTTATGGCAAATGGGGAGGCGGCAGCCACAGGGGCAACAACCTGGTGATCGACAGCCTCCATACCCCTTTGCGGATTCCGCCCCAAATGGCCCCGCTGGCCCTGGGGTTCACCGTTTTGTCCCATCTGTTCGGGGCCTCGGTGGGCCGGGAGGGAACGGCGGTGCAGATGGGAGGGGCCATCAGCCATTGGCTGGCCCGGCGGTTTCATCTCTCCCGGGCCCAGGGGCGGCGCTTGGTGTCGTCCGGCGTCAGCGCAGGCTTTGGGGCCGTATTTGGCACTCCCTTTGCCGGGGCTTTTTTTGGCATGGAATTCTCCGAAGTGGGCTCCTTGCGCAAAGAGGGCATGCCGGGCTGCTTTGCCGCTTCCTTTTTGGCTGACGGAGTGGCAAAATGGCTGGGCGCGGCCCATCCGCGCCATGGGATTGCCGTTATGCCCGCCGTCAGCCTGGGGCTGGTGCTGGCCGTGGTCCTGGCGGCCCTTTCCTTTGGGCTCATAGGCAAAGGCTTTGCCAGCGCCGTCCGTCAGGTAAAGGAACTATATCAAAAAAAGTGCGGGAACGCCTATCTCCGCGCCGTGCTTTCCGCTGTGCTTGTGTTGCTTGCCATGGGGCTTTTCTCCCCCTTTCGCTATGACGGCCTGAGCACCTGGATGATCGACGCGGGATTTCAGGGCGAGGCGGCCTGGTATGATCCCCTTGGGAAGTTTCTGCTGACTGTGCTGTCTTTGGGGGCCGGGTTTCAGGGAGGGGAGGCCACGCCCCTGTTCGCCATCGGCGCTGCCAGCGGCGGCTTGTGGGCCCGGGCTTTTGGCCTCCCCCCGGCGCTGATGGCCGCCTTGGGCTATGTATGCGTCTTTGGCAGCGCGGCCAACATTCCCCTCACCAGCATGGTGCTGGGCCTGGAGCTGTTCGGGTTTGAGGCCGCCCCTTATTTTGTGCTGGCGGCGCTGGTATCCTACTATGCGGGAGGCCACAGCGGCATCTATCCCGCCCAAAGGATCGAGATGCCCAAGTACCCCTGGCTCCAGGGGCATTGGGGAAAATCTATCGAGGAAATCCAGATCGCCCGGGCCGCTTCAAGGCATGGGCGGACAAAAGAAAAGGGCCGCCGGTAACATCATGGCGGCCCCTTCCTCTTGGATCATCGTCTCCCTGTCACCAGATATACCCGGCCCACAGGGTGCCCAACTCCTCGTCGGAAATCATGTGGTAGTCCACCAGCGCGTCCGTTACCGGGTCCAGGAACAGGAAGGCCTTCTGGCCGTCGGCGTACTCCACCTTCACGCAAAAGCCGTTCATGCTCCCATCGCTGCGGACCTCCTTCACCTCGGCCCCGGTGTAGAAGTACTGCCCCCGGGACAGGTGCTCCCAGGCTGCCTCCACCCAGTGGGGGTCCGCTGCGTCCCGGACCTGGTACAGACCCCGCGGGTCCCCCAGCATCTCCCCCAGCAGGTAGCTGCGCACCGTCACCCGCTGCCAGTAGTGCTGGCTGGCCCGGGTGACGTCCCCGGTGGCCGGGTCGATGGTGAAGTCGTACAGGTACAGGGACGCGCCCACAGGCACATTTTCCTCAAAGGACAGGCTCCAGGTCCTTTCCTGGGGGTTGTAGACGGGGGCTCCCGCCAGCTTTACATTGGCCCCCTCCAGAAGGGGAAGGGCCTTTTCCAAGGCCAGCTCCGCCGTGCCCACGGGGGCCTCCTGGGAGCCGCTCTGGGGTTCAGGAGGATTCTGGGCCTGGTAGTCCGCCTCCGCCTGGCTGCGCTGGCGGCGCTGGACCGTCTCCCAGGACATTTGCAGAATTTCCTCGTCGGTCATTTCCCGGCCTTCCGGATAGTGGTACACGGTTTCCCCGCCGCCGTTATAGCCCTTGATGTACAAGCCCGGCCCGGGTACGTTGGTCAGGGCTCCGGTGGGGCGGTAGGCCGGGTCGTTCTCGCAGCGGTCCAGGGCCTCCCAGTAGCGCAGGGTTTCAAGACGGGTCATGGGGCGGTTTTCCAAATCCGCCGCGTCCCCGAAGGAGTACGGGTCCACGTAGGGCGCCAGCGCGTCGAAGGCGTCCACCACCTGGATAAGCTGGAGCAATTCCTCATCGTTCATTTCCCTGTCCGGCAGCAGCAAAAAGGGCATGAGCCCCTTGGCCTGGGCCGCATCCCACAGGCCCTGACCGTACACGTTTTCCGTGCGCTGGTCCAAGGGAATCAGGGCGGCGAACTCCTCCACAGGGGCGGAAACCCCAAAGCCGTTCCCCGGGTTCTCCGCCACCGGGGCGGGTTGGGCAGCCCGGCGGCCGTCATGGTCATAGAAATAGTACAGGTCATACAGCCGCAGGGTTTCCCGGCGGGTCAGCATGCGGTTGTAGGGGGCGGGCTCAGGGACCTCATAGGCCAGTTGGTAGTATTCAGGGTGCATTTCGGCCGTGATGGAAAACAGCGCCGGGGTTGGGTGCTTGTCCCAATCCTGGGGAATGGCCGCCGGGGCGAAGATCGCGCTGCCGCCGGCGGAAGCCGGAAGTGCATTGTCAATGGCCAGCACGCTGCCGGAGAGCAAGGTCAGCGCCAGCGCCGCCGCCAGCACCGCCACGCCCTTGGGCCGGACCGATGGGTCCAGCATGGAGGCGAACCGTTTCTTCATGTCGATCTTCCCTTCGTAAAAGTAGGTGGAAAGGGCGATTTGCCGCTGCTTTTGCCGCCGGATCATCCCCAGAATGGCCTCGCCGTAACGCTTGCGCTGGGCCATGTCCGCGTTGGCCAATACGGAGGCGTCGCAGCTCATCTCGCAATCGCCGGCCATGGCCCGGGCCATGGCGTACACCAGGGGGTTGAACCAGTGGAGGGTGAGGCAACACAGCATCAGGGCCTTGCCCCACAGGTCCCGCCGCTTCACATGGGTCAGCTCATGGCGCAGCACCAGGCGCAGCTCCTCCTGGCTCAGGTCCATATCCGGCAACAGCAGGAGGGGGCGAAACAGGCCCGCCACCATGGGGCCGGCGACGCAGGCGCAACCCATCAGGCGGATGGGCCCTTTGAGCCCCAGCCGCTCCTGTTCTTCCAGCAGCATCCGCCGCTGCCCTTCCCCCGGCTCGCTTTGCCAGCGGCGCACCCGCCGGAAGAAGCGCAGATGGCGCAGCAGCTGCACCGCCAGCGCGGCCACAGCCCCCGCCAGCCAAAGGGTCAGCAGCAGCGTATAGGGGTCGGGCCATTGGAAGGCCAGCTTGGCTTGGGGTTCCTGGGTCCGGAGGGCGAGGACGGGAGCCTGGGGCCCGGCTTCCTGGACTGCGCCGGAAGCTTCGGCAGGCTGTTGCACCCCAGGGGCCGCTTGGGCGCTGGGCAACCGCTCTCCACTCACAGGGGCGGAAGTCTGCACCGCAACGGGGGCCCGGGCCTGGGGCGCGGTCATGGTCCAAAAGGGGGTCATGCTCAGCCGGAAGGGCAGCAGCAACCCCAGGCACAGGATCAGCCAGGCGGCATAGCGGGTCTGGGGCCGGGCATGCCCCACAAGCCAGGGCCGGGCCAGCAGCAGCACCGCGATCACCACGGACATGCCTACGGCGTTTTGCATCAGCGCATTGGCCACGCTTCTCACCCCCTGCTATCCAGCCATTGCTTCAGCTCGTCCAGGTCCTGCTCCGTGAGCTTGTTGCCCGCATAGAGGGTGTTCATCAGGCTCACAAAGGAATTGTGGTGAAAGCGCTCCATGAAGCTGCCGCTTTCAAAGGCCACGTACTCATCCCGCCTCACCAGGGGGGAATACACCCGCTCCTTGCCCAGGCGCTCGCTGCGCAGGTATCCCCGCTGGATCAGCCGAGTCAGCAGCGTCAGGACCGTCTGGGGCTTCCAGTCCCGCCCGGCTTCCAATTGGGCCATGATCTGGTTGGTGGAAATGGGCGAGGGATTGGCCCAGATGATCTTCATCAGCTCCACCTCGCTGTCCGGCAGCTTTTTGAGGGGCTCCATGGGCATCACTCCTTCGACAACTGTCGTGTTTGTGGTTTCATTCTACATCTGTCGGAGATGGTTGTCAAGAGAAATTTCTACATTTGTAGAAAATAATATGTAATCAACTCTGCCCCCTGTTTCTGCCTCATTTTTCGCAATGCCTGCCCGCCAGGTATCCCAACAAAGCCATCACCAAGGACAGCCCGATCACGATCCAAAGCACCGGCGTCCAGCTTCCCAGCCTGTCAAAGACATAACCCAGGCCCGTGGGCCCAAAGGAGGCGATGGAGTAGCCAATGCACTGGCAAAAACCGGAGATGCGCGCGGTATCCGCCGCGTCCACCCCCTGGGTGGCCACAAAGGTCAGGGCCAGGCTCATGGTGGAGCCGATGGCCAAACCCAGCACCACGGCTCCCAAAACCATGATCCCCAGGTTTGCTCCGCCCCGGAGAACCAGCCAAAAGCCTATGGAAAAAAACAGGGTGACCCCCAACGTCAATAGCCCTTTGCGCTTTGCCTTCTGCCCCAGCACAGGCACGATAAAAGAAGGAAGCAAGCTGACCCCTTGCACCACCAGCACCAGCATGCCCGTGGCCTTCACCTGCGGGTGGCTCCATCCCACGATGCTGGGCAGCCAGGCCAGAATGGAGAAGAAAAAGAAGGACTGGAGCCCCATGTACAGCGCGATCAGCAGATTGCGGCGGCAGAACAGCTTTTGCCTGCTCTTCACCAAGGCGTTCCCAAGCCTTGTTTCCGCCTGGCTCCAGGCGGGAAGGAAGGCCAGCATGGCAATAACGCAGTACAGGGCCGGAAAGGCAAGGCTCCCCCGCCAGCTGCCCAGCGCCTCGGCCAAGCCCTGGCAGGTCCCCGAGGTCAAAGCGGACATGGCGGTCATGGAGGCGGAATATACCCCCATCATCAGGCCCACTGAGGCGGCAAATTGCCGGCGGATGAAGGCGGGCATCAGCACGTTCAGCGTTCCGATTCCCAGCCCCAGCAAGGCCGTTCCCCCCATCAGGCCCACCAGGCCCCCGTAGGAGCGCAGCAGCATGCCAAGGGCGTTCAGCAGCAGGCAGCCCAGGATCAGCAGGCGGTTGTCTATGGCAAGGGCCACCTTGCCCGCCAGGGGGGCCGTTACCGCGAAGATCATCAGCGGGATGGTGGTGAGCAGCCCCAAAATGGCCGAATCCAGGCCCAGGTCCGTCCCAATGGCGCGGCTTAGGGGGCCCACGCCACTGGTGGGCGCGCGCATGGAAAGGGAAATCAAAATGAAGGCCAAGAGCAAAAAGCCCGTCTTCTTCCGTGCCTGCGTCATGCTTGCTCCCATCCGTTCGCGCCTGAACGGCGTTCGTTGCGGCGGCGTATGCGCAATTCATATGCGTCGGGGACAAAAAACAGCTTCTGGGTCATCACCACCTGGCTGGCGCTGTCAAACAGCTCCTCCTCCAGCATAAAGAGGGTATACTCGGCGGACACCCCCATCAGCCTGGTGACCAGAGGGCGGGGCGTGACCAGGCGGAGGGTGCTGCTGGCATAGACGCCCTGCTGGCCGGTAAGCTGGTCATAGAACTCCGATATGCGCCCCATATCGTTCAGGGGGATCTCCTGGGAAAGCAGCCGGTCATAGGGGACGAAGGACATCCCGTAGCCCACGCAGCGGCCCTGGACCCTGTAGAGATGCTCCATCAGCACCAGCACGCGGGAGGCGTCCAGGCCGAAAAGCTGCTGGCTTTTGGGGGACATCTGGCGGATATCCACCCTGAATTCCACGTCGTCAATGGGCTGGATGGCCATGCTTCTCAGGGGGTTGCTCAGCTGCTCCAGGCATTCCTGCCTAGGGGCGGGGCTTTGGAGAACAAAGGTCCCCCTGGCCTTCTGGATGGAAACGCACCCATCCTCATGCAGCAACAAAATAGCCTGCCGCAACGTGTTGCGGCTGACATGGTACTGCTTTGCCAAAGTATGCTCCCCGGGAAGCTGGTCCCCGGGCCGGTATTTTCCGGACTGGATATCGGACAGCAAGCCGTCGTACACCTTTACATAACGTGGATACTTTGCGCCTTCCGCAGCCACGAAATTCCCTCCTTGCCGCTCCCGCCCTCATGAATCCTCCCGCGAAAGCGCCGGTTTGCCTATGCAATCCTACAGCGCGGCGCCTGCGCGGCCGCGCTGTGGGAGGACCCGTCCCATGGAGGCCCCGGGGCTACATCCCCCTGCCTTGGTCGGCACGGATCAGGAGGCGCATGGCGTTCACCGCCGTCTCAATGGCCCGGGGCTCGTAATCCATCGGGTATGTGCCGGATTCCTCCGTCACCTTCTCGTAATGGGTGGCGCACACCGCCACAGCGCCCGTGCGTACGCCAAGGCTGGCTCCCGCGATGAACAGCGCCGCGCATTCCATTTCCGTTACAATGGCACCCATCATTTTATATGCGTTCCATTTATTTGTCAATTCAGACCCCACCGGCTTCAGGTGCGCCTCGTTTTGGGTATAAAAGGAATCCCGGGTGATGATGGTGCCCACCCGGACAGGGTACCCCGTCTCATCCGCCGCGGTGCGCAGCGCGTCCAGCACATGGATATCCGG
>JARKQO010000481.1 GCA_029974855.1 Eubacteriales bacterium | reverse complement strand
ACCGGAAGTTCTACGCCTGGCACCCCCTGGACCAAAACCGCGCCCATCTGCGCTATCCCGGCGGCGTCCGCGTCACCCTGGAAGCCCCGGTGGAACAGGTGCCCTACCTGGGGCTGTGGGTGGACGAGGCGGGCTACGGGGGCCACGGCATGCGCTGCGTCACCCCGGAGCCCTGTACCGCCGCCCCGGACAGGCTGGACTGGGCCCAGGCCCATCAAAGAGAAGCGTTGCTGCCCCCCAGGGGCGAGGCCGCCTGGCGGCGTACCATCACCTTTGCAAAGGAGAATGCCCTATGAACTCCAGGGAACGGGTTTTGATGGCCTTGGCCCATGAGCAGCCGGACCGGCCCCCGGTAAGCGCCACCTACACCCCCGAGGCCGCAGCCCTGCTGCGGCGCGTATATGGGGGAGAGGGGGAGGATTTGGGCTATGTGATGGGGAACGATCTCATCAAAACCACCGTGGGGATCGAGAACAGCTACCATCTGTACGATACCCCAGAATACACCTGCCCCTTTGGGGTGCGCTGGCGCAACGTCACCAACAGCACAGGCCACTATACCGAGATCATCGGCGGGGCGCTGCGGGAGGACGAAAACGGGGCCAAGCTGGCGGCCTATCAGATCCCCGACCCCCAGGACGACCGGTGGTACGTCCCCGTGCAAGAAGCGGTGGCCCGCTATGGCCGGGAAAAGTTCATCATCGGCTCCTGCCAATGCTCCATCTTTGAAACTGCCTGGTACCTCCACGGCATGGAGGATACCTTGCTGGACATGGCCGCCGACGAGGACTACGCCAACGCCCTGTTTGACAAGATCACGCGGTTCCCCCTCCAGGCGGGCCTGCGGCTCATCGGCTGCGGGGTGGACATGGTGTGGCTGGGGGACGACATTGCGGAGCAGCGGAACATGCTGCTGTCCCCGGCCATGTGGCGCAAGTACTTCAAGGGCCGCTACGGGGAGATGTTCGCGGCCTTCAAGCGGCAAAACCCCAAGGTGGCCTTGGCCTACCACTCCTGCGGCAACTGCGAGGCCATTTTGGACGACCTGATCGAAGTGGGCCTGGAGGTGCTGAACCCCATCCAGCCCTTGGCCATGGACCCCTATTACATCAAAAAGCGCTACGGGGACAAGTTGACCCTCTTCGGGGCCGTGGACGTGCAGCGGCTGCTGCCCTACGGCACCCCGGCGCAGATTCGCAAAACCGTGGAAGAATACCGGGAGGCGCTGGGCCAAAGCGGCGGGTACATCCTTTCCCCGGCCCATCACCTGCAGTCGGACACCTCCTTGGAAAACATCCAGGCCTTTTACCAAGCCGCCTTGGCATAACGAAGGGAGAACCGCTATGAATTCCAGAGAACGGCTCATCGCCGCCATCCACCACCGGCAGCCGGACCGCTGCCCCATCGACTTGGGCAGCAACGGGCAAACCGGCATGAACGTGTCCACCCTCTACCGGCTGCGCAAGGCCCTGGGGCTCCCGGAGCATCCCATTCGGGTGGTGGAGCCCTTCCAGATGCTGGGAGAGATTGAAGAGGACCTGATGAACCTGATCCAGGGCGACGTGATCGGCCTGTGGAACACCGGGAACATGTTCGGCTTTGGCAATCAGGGGCAAAAGCCCTGGCAGCTGGGGGACGGGACCCCCCTGTGGGTGCCGGAGCGCTTCGACGTCACCGTGGACGACAGGGGCTATTCCTGGATGTACCCCCAGGGGGACAAAACCGTGCCCCCCAGCGCCTGTATGCCCCCTGACGGCTATTTCTTTGACGGGGTGGAGCGGGCCCCGGCCTTTGACTTCAATACGGACGAGGAGGATTTGACCCCGGTGGAGGACTTCCGCAAGGACTTTGCCGTGGCCACCGATGAAAGCGCCCGGTATTGGGAGGAGGAATCCAAGCGGCTCTTTGAGGGCACCCCCTACGGCATCATGGGGGTGCTGGGAGGTGCGGGGCTGGGAGACGTGGCCTTGGTGGGCGCGCCCCACCTGAAGGAGATCAGCGGCATCCGCCGCCTGGACGACTGGCTGGCGGCCCATGCCATCTACCCGGATTACATCGACGAGATATTTGGCTACCAGACCGAGGTGATGCTGAAAAACCTGGAGATTTACAAGCAGGCGGTGGGGGAGCGCATCCAGGTGGTGTGGATCTCCGGCACGGACTTTGGGACCCAGAACAGCACCTTTTTAAGCGTGGATACCTTCCGTAGCCTGTACAAGCCCCATTACCAGAAGATCAACGACTGGGTGCACCAAAATACCGGCTGGAAGACCTTCTACCACACCTGCGGCTGCATCACCAACCTGCTGGAGGATCTGGCGGAGATGGGGGTGGACTGCCTGAACCCCGTCCAGGTGAACGCCATCGCCGCCGGTGGGCTGGACGCGAAGCAGCTGAAGGCCCGCTACGGTGACAAGTTCACCTTCTGGGGCGGCGGGGTGGATACCCAGACCGTGCTGCCCTACGGCACGCCGGAGGAGGTGGGCCGCCAGGTACGGGAGCGGGTGGAAACCTTCTCCCCGGGGGGCGGATACGTGTTCTCCAGCATCCACAACGTGGTGGCCAAGGTGCCGCCGGAAAACCTCATCGCCATGTATGAGGCTGTCCTGGGGAAGAAGCTGCGCTAAGGCCCTTCTCAGCGGTATTGGGAGGGGGTCAGCCCCGTAAGCCGCTTGAAGGCCTTGGTGAAGCTGCTCTGGTCGGAATAGCCTACGGAAACGGCAATCTGGCTCACTGGGTAGCCGGTGGCGCTGAGCAGGTGCTTGGCCTCCTCCACCCGCACCCGGGCCAGGTATTCCTGGTAATGAACCCCCATGGTTTTGGCAAACAAGGAGGAGAAGTAGGTGGGGCTCAGGCCGCAGACCCGGGCCACGGCTTCCAAGGTCAGGGGCTGGCCGTAGTGCAGCGCGATGTGGCGCACCGCCTCCCGGATGGGGGTGGCCCCCGCGTCGTTGGTGGGCAAGGAAACGGAATGGACGAAGGCCTCCACAATCTCTTGCAGCGCGAAGCACAGGTCCTCCAGCTGGTCCAGCTGGCGCAGCTGGGAGAGAAACTGGTGGTTCAGGCTGTAGATGCGGCCTGTGGGAGCGCCCCCCTCGATGGCCACCCGGCTCAGCAAGGTGGTGAGCTCCAGGGCCCGGCTGCGGATCACGTCGATATCCTGGCCGTCCACCAGCAGCACGTAGGCCAGCAGGTCGTTGAGGATGGCCTTGGCGGAGGGGATGTCGCAGGTTTTCACCTTCACCAGCAGCTCCCGCTCCTTGTCGTAGGGGTAGCTGTGGGCCGGGCCCACGTGGCCCTTGTACATCTGGATGGTTTCATTGATGTGGGATTGCTGGGACAGCCGGGCCTGCCGCTGCTGCATCAGCAGCCGTTCGTCCGCCAGCAAGGGCGCGAAAAGGTATTCGATCAACTTGCTGATCTGGTTGACCTTGGCGGGGGGCACCACCGGAACCGTCTGCAATTCATCGTACAGCTCCAGGCACAGGGCCGGGGCCAAAGCGTGGCGCTGGGCCAGGTCCGTCAGGAGGGTGCTGTCGGCCCGGTCCATCAGAAAGGGGCCCAGCAAGACGGTGCCCAGCAGGCTGCGGCGGAGGACCAACGGAAAGGCGATGTGGGTGAGCTGGGAATGGCAGGTGAAAATATAGCTTTCGCCCATCTCATAGGCCCGTTTGCCCGCGTTCAGGTGGATTTTGCCGCATTCGTTGCTCTTCCAGATATGCTTTTGCAGCAGCGCGCAATAGGCAAAGGGAGCGCCGTGGCGCTGTAGTACGGCCCCCCGGGCGTTGATCAGCTGGGCGGGCAGCTCCAGGCAGGTATGCACCGCGTGCAGAAGCTCCGACAGCTTTTCCGGGGCGGCCAGGGCATACAGGGCTTCACTCATACAAAACCTCAAAATTGGACTAAAAATCATAAATTGGAACAATCTAATTCCTGACAGAAGGATTATACTGTATCTAAACACAACAAACAACAGAAATGAGGCGTAAAAATGGATTTAAACCAAATTTCGGAACTGCTGCAAAAGGGGAAGGCCAAGGACGTTAAAATTTTGGTGCAACAGGCCATCGACGAGGGAGTGCCCGCCCAGGATATTTTGGAAAAAGGCCTGCTGTCGGGGATGAGCATCATCGGCGCGAAGTTTAAGAACAACGAGGTGTTCGTGCCTGAGGTGCTGGTGGCGGCCCGGGCCATGAACCAGGGGGCCGCGCTGCTGAAGCCCCTGCTGGCGGAGCAGGGCGTGAAGGCCACGGGCAAGGTGTGCCTGGGCACCGTCAAGGGAGACCTTCACGACATCGGCAAGAACCTGGTGAAGATGAGGCTGGAGGGCAAGGGCCTGGAGGTTATTGACCTGGGCACGGACGTGGCCCCGGAAACCTTCGCCCAAACCGCTAGGGAACAGGGCTGCCAGATCGTGGCCTGCTCCGCGCTGCTCACCACCACCATGGGCGTCATGGCGGACGTGGTGAAGGCCGTGGAGGAAGCGGGCATCCGGGACCAGGTGAAGATCATGGTGGGGGGCGCGCCGGTGACGGAGGCCTTTGCCAAGCAGATCGGCGCGGACGCGTACTCCCCGGACGCCGCCACCGCCGCCGAAGTGGCCGTGAGCCTCTGCGCCTGACGGTCCCAAACACACAGGATTGCAAAGGGCCTTGAGTGTCCGCAAGGACTTCATCAGGAACGGGGTGCAAAGCCCCGGCGAACCCGTCGCCGTAAGTGGGAGAAGGCGCGAGGGATGCCACTGTCCTTAAGGACGGGAAGGCCGCGCCAACGAGGAACACAAGCCGGAAGACTGGCTCAAGGATTCATGAATGCCTCGCGCACGTGGAATTGCGCGGGGCATGGCCTGCGGGCCCATGATTTCCCTTTGGCATAAAAACCCATGACACAGGAGAGGAAGGGAACTCATGAAGAACAGGAAATGGATACTGGGAATCGCCGCTTTGGCCGTGGTGGCAGCGCTGCTGGCGGGGGCCTACCTGCTGTGGATCCCCAAGACCGTCCAGGGGGCCAAGGCCCTGGTGGTGCAGGTGCTGCACCAAGATGGAAAAAGCAACGAGGTGTCCCTGAAAACCGACCAGGAGTTTTTGCGGGGAGCCCTGGAAGAGGTCCACCTGATCAGCGGAGAGGAAAGCGCCTACG
>JARKQO010000433.1 GCA_029974855.1 Eubacteriales bacterium | reverse complement strand
GCTGCCCGCTCGCTCAAGATTACGAAAGAAGTCTAGAAACTGGGGGCCTTGCGTCCCCTTTTTTCATATCTGAAATGAAGGACAGAGCGGTGAGAGCCATGCCGGATACGGATCGTCAAGACAATCTGCCGGAAATGCCCCAGGACGGGCAGCCCGAGCTTTCCGACGGCCAAGTCGCCGTCCGGGAGTTGTACGAATGGATGGGTTCACTGGTGTTCGCACTGGTGACCGTTATTGTGCTGCTTACCTTTGTGTTCAAGCTGGTGGGAGTCGAGGGCAGCTCCATGGTGCCCACCCTTGCGGACGGGGATAAGGTGCTGATCTCCGGGCTTTTTTACGCGCCGAAGGGTGGGGACATCGTGGTCATCACCCAGCCGAACTTCTCCCACAAGCCGCTCATCAAGCGGATCATCGCCACGGCCGGACAGGTGATCGACATCAACTACGCCACCGGCCAGGTCTTCGTGGACGGCAAGGAGATGGAGGAGCCCTACATCAGCGAGCCCACCCACAATCAGGGGGACATCCCGCTGCCGCTGACGGTGCCGGAGGGCAAGGTGTTCGTCATGGGCGACAACCGCAACGCCTCCACCGACAGCCGGGACAGCCTGGTGGGGCTCATCGACACCCGCTACATCCTGGGCCGCACCTTCCTGAGGGTCTATCCGTTCGGCAAGCTGGGAGGCGTCAATGGAGGATAAGCTGAACCTGCAATGGTTCCCCGGGCATATGGC
Source organism: Eubacteriales bacterium (assembly GCA_029974855.1). Next base: position 397 of record JARKQO010000433.1, on the reverse strand, counting down.
GAAGACCCGGCGGCAGATTACGGAGGACCTCTCCCAGGTGGACGCAGCGGTGGAGATCGCGGACGCCCGCATCCCCCGGAGCAGCCGTAATCCGGAGCTCCCCTCGCTGCTGCGGGGCAAGCCCCGGCTGCTTCTTTTAAACAAGTCGGATCTGGCGGACGCCGGAGCCAATCAGATATGGATGCAGCACTACAGGGCCGCGGGAACGCAGGCCCTGCTTGTGGATTGCCTTACAGGGCGCGGACTGGACCGGTTCGTGCCGCTGGTGCGTGAGCTGCTTTCCGAGAAGCTCGCCCGGGATGCGCAGCGGGGGATGAACAAGCCCCTGCGGCTGATGGTGGTGGGGGTGCCGAACTCCGGCAAGTCCTCCCTCATCAACCGGCTGGCCGGGGGAAAG
>JARKQO010000333.1 GCA_029974855.1 Eubacteriales bacterium | reverse complement strand
GGCGTGGATTTGTACGAGGCGGGGCTGGCCGATGGGGTCATCGCTGTGCTGGCAGAGCTTTCCCAGGGCCCCGGCTCGGTGCGGCGGGCGTTGCGGAGGCTGTAACAGAATCAAAAAGCATGGGTAAACGTCCTTGCCATGTACCCATGCCCATACCATCAGGAAAAATAGAGAGAAGCCCTTTGCTCAACCCCTGATTCCCGCCGGGCAAAGGCAGGTGGGCGTGGGCAGCGAAAAGCTTGCCTGAAAGCGGGGCAGCCCGTTTTGCAAGGCAAAAACCGCTACGCTGTCCGAGTTTTGGTTACATGCGAATAACCATTTCCCCGTTTCCGAGAGCTGAAGGGACCGGGGCTCGTCGCCGTGACATGAAACATTGTCCATATAGCGCAGCCTGCCCGTGTCCTCCACGGCAAAGGTTGTGATGGAGTTGTGCCCCCGGTTGGAGGCATACAGGCGGCTTCCCTCCGGGGAAAGCAGGATATCCGCCGCTGTGCTGGCAACAGGGTTGCCCTGGGGCAAGGTGGGCAGGCATTGGAGGGGTTCGCCCTCCGATTGCCCGCCGTCATAAACCAGCACCGTGTTGGATAGCTCGCAAACACAGTAGAGCGCGGATTTGCGTGGATGATACCGCGCCACCCGGGGGCCTGAGCCAGCGGGGGTGTGCAGAATGCCCAGAGGTTCCCGGTGCAAGCCATCGCCGCTCACCCGGTGGACACAAAGCTGGTCCAGGCCTAGGTCCGCCATCACCGCCCTCTGCCCGTCCGGAGAAAAGACCAGGCTATGCACATGGGGTTTTTCCTGCCGAAGGGCATTCACCCCGCGCCCCGTATGTTGAATCAGCGTCCCCTGGCCCCCAAAGGCCCCGTCTGCTCCCAGGGGGAGGACGCGCAAGCTTCCGCCGTTATAGTTGGAAACGCAGAGAAAGCTTTCGTCCGGGGCCAGTTGAAGGTGGCAGGGAGACGCGCCCAAAGTAGCCGCCTGGCCCATCAAAACCAGGCCGCCCCCCGAGTCTACGCGGTACGCGCTGACAGCCCCGCCTTCCGTTTCGTTGAAGCAATCCAGTTCGTTGACGCAGTACAGGCGTGTTCCGGCAGCATTCATGATCAGGTAGGACGGGTTCAAAACAGGCTCCTGAACCCCTTCCAGCTG
>JARKQO010000331.1 GCA_029974855.1 Eubacteriales bacterium | reverse complement strand
CCGCATTGGGTCCAAAGATAGCGGCTGGGGAAGGAGCGGCCCCGGTCCCCTTCCATGTATCCGATCCCGTTTTCAAAAACGGTTTTCTTTCCGTTGAGGGTGATTTCGCCGTCCACCCGGTGGGAAAGGCTGAACACGCTGTGCCGGCATTCCATCAAGGGCACAAAGCGAAAGGGCCCCATGATATCCTCGGAAAGGGGCGTCAGGGGGCCGTAGGAAAGCCGCCCCGAAAGGGCGCAGTGTTTCTGGTTTACATCCAGCTGGCATCCCTCCTCAGAAAAAACGCAGTCCCCCACCCGCACCCAAAACCGCTCCCGCTTCCCGGAAAAGGCGCGGGCAGGAAAGTCCAGATGGAAGGGGCCGTCCTCTGTGATGATTTGCAACGAGGCCGAGGCCTGCCCTTTGGGATCGATATGGAACGCGGGAATGAAGGCCACGGTTTCCTTTTGGTTTTGGTGCTTCAGGTACCAGCCCTCAAAATAAGCCGTCCGCTTCCCCTTGCCGTGAAAGCCGGTCATGCTCTCCCTCCCCCTCCCCCTCGTTTCCAACGGATGTCCAAGGCTTTTGTATTTCCATAAGATGTACCAAAACAGGAAAACCCAATCCGGGGGCTTCCAACTCCTTTCCTGTAGTTTTTTGCCAAAATCATGGTATAATGGTCGAAGAATCATCGGCAAAGAGGCGCGCGGGGCCTTGCTTCAAATTTGGAGAGCGGGACCGGGGCCTGCCGTTTGGCGGAAAGGAAGGAAGGCATGAGCAAGCTTGGCTTTGAGCTGGGGGTGGCCAGCGCGGCTACCCAGATCGAGGGCGGGGAGCTGGATCATAGCTGGAATGATTGGTACCATCGGGGGCATATCAAGGATGGCAGCGACCCGGCCCGGGCCAATGACCATTACCACCGCTGGGAAGAGGATTTCGCCCTGATGCGGGACATGGGCCTCAGGCATTACCGCCTGGGGGTGGAATGGGCGCGGATCGAGCCCCGGGAAGGGGTGTTCGACGAAAAGGAGCTGGAGCGGTACCGGAGCATGCTGCTGCGCCTTGCCGAGTACGGCATCAAGCCCTTGGTGACCTTGCACCATTTCACCAACCCCATGTGGTTCGAGCGGCACGGGGCCTTTGCGAATCCGCAAAACATCCCCATCTTCCTGCGCTTTGTGGAGAAAACGGTGACGTTCTTTGGGGACGCCTGCAGCGAGTATGTCACCATCAACGAGCCCAATGTGTACGCCATCGGCGGGTACTATGGCATGGGCTGGCCTCCGGGAAGAAATTCCTTTGGGGAGGCCCAGCGGGTGATGTCCGTGATGGCGGCCTGCCATAGCCTGGCCTATGACGCCATCCACCGGATTCGCCGGGAGGCGGGCCATGGGGATACCCAGGTGGGCTTTGCCCATCATGCCCGGGCCTTCGCACCCAAAAACCCCTGGAATCCCTGGCACCAAATCGCCGCCCGGCTCACCGCCTACCTGTTCCAGAGCGCGGTGCTAAGGGCCTTCTGCCTGGGGGAATACCGCTGGCCCCTGCGCAACCTGATGAACCTGCCCCGGGGGCAGCGGGTGGACTTCCACGGCCTGAACTACTATTCCCGCTCCAGCGTTTCCGGGCTGGGGGACGGGGCCCGGGAGGGGGGGCCCAAGAACGACCTGGGCTGGGAGATTTACCCGGAGGGGATGATCCAATGCGCCCGGGAGATGGAGAAGCTGCTTTCCCGGCCTTTGTACATCACCGAAAACGGCACCTGCGATAACCGGGACGCCTTCCGCTGCCTGTATCTCCATGACCACCTGAAGGCGCTACACGAAAGCGCCCTGCCTGTTGAGCGCTACTACCACTGGTGCTTTTGCGACAACTTCGAGTGGCTGGAGGGGGAAAGCGCCCGCTTTGGGCTGGTCCATGTGGACTATGAAACCCAGCAAAGAACCGTCAAAAAGAGCGGCCGCTTCTTTGCGGAGATGGCCCAAACCGGGACCCTTACCCAGGATATGGTCCGGCGGTATGTCCAGGAGGAGCGCTACCATGATTGAGGTACGGGGGCAAACCTTCTTCCTGTCCACCGCCGGCAGCGGCTATTGGTTCCGGGTTACGGGGAA
>JARKQO010000259.1 GCA_029974855.1 Eubacteriales bacterium | reverse complement strand
TGTGTTGTTCCTGACAGGCATGGCTGCTTTGGGGGTGGCTCTGGGTTTGCGTCATGGGCTGGTGGAAGCCGAGGGGCTGGGGGTGCTGTGCGCCCAGGGGCTGGATGGACGTTGTGCCGTGCGTCAGTGGGTCATCGAGTTGTTCAGCCAGAACCGGCTTGGATTCCTGAGCCTGGGGGCGGCCCTGCTGGCACTGATGCCGCGTTTTCGGATGCTGGCCTGGCTGGCCTGGGGGGCTGCTGTCATGGGACTGGTGCTTTACTGCTTCGATGCTTCGGCCCCGGCGGCTTTGCTGGCCTTGCTGATCCTGACCAGACCGGTGAGTCCCAACAACAGACAGAGCATGGCCCAGGCCTGAGCCTCGGGGTTACCCGGCTCCATGAGCCAGCGCCCCAGTCCGCTCAGCATGATCACTACGGCCAGGATGCCCTCCTCCCTTCCGGTCTGGACCGTTCCTGACCAGGCCAGAGCGGCCAGGGTTGGCAGGGGAAGCAGATACAGCCAGTAAGGAAAATCCCGGTAGCGGGGATCGGCCAGGAGCAGCAGGGATGCGGTTGCGGCAGCAAACAGTATTCCCGAACGCAGGCCGGGCAGTATTCTCGCCTGAATGGTGGCGTCAGCCATCATGAAGGGCTGGCGGGCCCGGGCGCCTGCAGCGTGGGCCAGGGCCAGCAGTCCCCCCGCCAGGGCAATGCCGCCAAGTACGCTCCACTCCCATGAATTGCGATAAGCCATCAGGCCGTGTTCCCAGGCCAGCCAGCTGGCACTTCCCGTCCAGACTCCCGCGATGGCGGCAGCCACCAGATCCTGGCGTGGTCTTTTACGGATCAGGGCCAGGAGGCCGAAGAGCATGAGGCCGCCAGCGCTGGCCAGGACCAGGGCGGTTAGCGAATTCCTCTGGGCTACCGGGCCCTGGAAAGGGAAATTGGCGTGCAAGTCCGTATCCAGGATGCCCCAATACCCCCCTACCGTGCCTTCCAGATGGCGTTTCCAGGGTTGGTCTATGGCCTCGATCAGGTTGTAATCCCAGTCCCGGCGGTGGGCCTCATGAACGAAGCTGCGGATGTATCGGGCCTGCTCCACCTTTCCCGGGCGGGCTGCTTCCCGCTGCCGGCCCTGGCTGGGCCAGCCGGTTTCGCCGATCAGCACCGGTTTGCCATAGTGTTCCAGTAGTTGTTGCCGGACCTGGCCTACGTGGGACACTGCCTGATCCACGGCCACCGGCTCGTCTTCCCAGTAAGGCAGGATGTGGACGGTGATGAAATCCACGCTGTCGGCAAGGCTGGGGTGGCGTAACCAGAATTCCCACACATCCGCATAGGTGACAGGGACCTGCACCCGGCTCCGGGCTTCATCCAGCAAGGCTTTCAGGGCTGCTTCCGGTTGTTCCCGGCGCAGCAGGACTTCGTTACCCACGATCAGGCCCCGTATAACTTTGGGATGACGGTTGGCCAGTTGGATGGCCGTCTCGAGCTCCTGGCGATTCAGGGCTGGATCGTGACCTATCCAGGCACCTAGCAGGACCTTGAGCCCCAGTTGGGCAGCAATTTCAGGTACCAGCTCCAGACCCTGGTTGACCGCGTATATGCGGATACAGCGGGTCAGGGGCGCCAATGCAGCCAGATCACTGGCAATCTGTTCCCGAGAAATCCGGGTGTCGGGATCCAGGGGGGTCTGGCCAGGTAGATGGTAGGGGGCGTAGGAAACGCAAGCGAGCTTCTCCCCTTCCGCCAGATGCAGGTCCGGGAGCGCCTGGGGGCGGGTTTGTAACCCGACGGTCAGCCACAGACCCAGACAGGCCAGCAGATGCAACAACAAGAAGAGCTGCTGGAAGCGGGAAACCGAGGGATGGGGTGTTTTCATGGCTGAAAACCGGAATGGTGCCCGGGACGGGACTTGAACCCGTAGGCCTTGCGGCGGCGGATTTTAAGTCCGCTGTGTTTACCAATTTCACCACCCGGGCGGTGGATAGATGTAAAAAAGGGAAAGCCGGATCGGCTTTCCCTTTTCTTGTCTGGAGCGGCAGAAGAGTCTCGAACTCTCGACCTCAACCTTGGCAAGGTTGCGCTCTACCAACTGAGCTACTGCCGCAAATCCGGTGAAAACTGTGCTGTGCAAATTCTGGAGCGGCAGAAGAGTCTCGAACTCTCGACCTCAACCTTGGCAAGGTT
>JARKQO010000243.1 GCA_029974855.1 Eubacteriales bacterium | reverse complement strand
TAGCCGCCCGTGGCCTGGGAGATATCCCCGGCGGTCATGATCTCCTCCGGCAGGTATAGGCCATACCCCAAAATGCCAACATGGTGACCGTCCATACATGCAACTCCTCGCGTATACCATTGTCGGTATTATGACAACCTTGTCATTTTGATACCAGTATAGCATGCGAGAATCAAAAATTCAACAGGCCGGCGAAAAAAATCTTTGTTTCCTTATAATAACAATGCACAAGAAGCATGACAAAAAATAAACATTTCAAACTACATTCATTGTATATTGACAGGGGAAGCGTTGGCTGCTATAATCAGGATAAATACCGGGGGCATAATGACACAGTTGTCATAAATCGAATAAAGCGGATTGGTTCCCCCTGAGACGTGCAAGGGCGGTTCACCAATGCGAAAGGGAGCGTACAGGGCATGGCGGCATTTTTTCAGAATCTGGTGGGCGGCATCGAGACGGGAAGCATGTATGCGCTGGCGGCCATGGGCCTGGTGCTCATCTTTCAAACCTCCAAGATCAGCAACTTCTCCCAGGGGACCCTGGGCATGTTCAACGCCTTCTTCTGCACAAGCCTGGTCCAGGCGGGGGTACCCTTCTGGTGGGCGGTGGTGATGGCACTATGCTTTGCGATGCTCCTGGGCGGGGTCATTGACGCGCTGCTTATCAGCCGGGTGAAAACCATCTCCCCTTTGGGCCGCCAGATGATCACTTTGGGGGTCATCATGGTCTTTCAGGGGCTGGCCCCCATGCTCTTCGGCACCAATCCCTTCTCCTTCAGCAAAATGATCTCCGCCCCGGCGATGAACGTGCTGGGGGTCAAGGTCCTGCCCAACTCCTTTCTCATCATCGGCATCACCTGCCTGATCATGCTGGGCCTGTACTTCTTTCTGGAGAGAAGCAACTGGGGCCTGGCGGTGCGGGTAACGGCGGCTAACCCCATCACGGCGAGGCTGATGGGCGTGCCGGTGCGGCTGGTCACCATGGGGGCCTGGGCCGTGGCCACGGCCTTGGGCTGCCTGGCGGCGCTGATGGTAGCGCCGCTGACCAACATCAACGTTTCCATGATGGAGAGCATCCATCTCAACGCCTTCATCGCCTCGGTGCTGGGGGGCTTTCAAACCTTCTACGGGCCGGTGGTGGGGGCCTTCATCATCGGCGTGGCCAACAACCTCATCGCCTATTACGTATCCTCCAAATGGTCCCTGGCCATCCTCTACGCGTTCATTTTGCTGTTCATCGTGATCCGGCCCAACGGACTGTTCGCCAAAAAGGTCATCAACAAAGTATAGGGGGTGGGCGTATGCCGCTGCTGAAGAACAAATACCTGCATTACGCGTTCGTGGGACTCCTGTTTTTACTGCCGGTAATGGTGCCGGGCGTGTCCACCTCCTTCATCACCACGGCGGGGGGGATCGTATACCTGGCCATCGCGGGGTGCGGCTTCAACGTGCTGCTGGGCTACTCCGGGCAAATCTCTTTGGGCCACGCCGCTTTCATGGGCCTTTCCGCCTATATGTCCGCCTATTTGACCCAGCAGATGGAGCTGCCCTTTCTCCTGTCCTTTGTAATCTCCGTCTTCACCCCCTTCCTGGTGGGGCTGCTGCTGGGGGCCATCGCGGTGCGGCTGCAGGGGTTTTACCTGGCCATCGCCACTTTGGGCTTCGGGGAGATCCTCCGGCTGATTTTCATTGAGCTGGACTGGTTCACCGGGGGCTTCTCCGGGGCCAGGGCCGCATACCCCGTCATCTTGGGGATGCGCCTGACGAAAAACCAGACCTATATCGGCATGGTGCTGCTGATGGTGGCGCTGATGATGCTGGTGTACAACCTGGTGAACTCCCACACAGGGCGCGCCCTCATCGCCATGAAGAGCAGCCAGCACGCCGCCCGGGCCATGGGCATCAGCATATTCAAGTACAAGCTGGCGGCCTTCTCCATCAGTTCTCTGTACGCGGGGGTCGCGGGGGTCTGCTACGTGCACTTCATCCGCTATTCGGACCCTACGGTCTGGATCGCCATGCTGTCGCTGAACCTCATCGCCCAGGTGGTCATCGGGGGCAACGGCACCATCGGGGGGCCAATCATCGGGGCCATCGTGATCCGGGGGATACCTGAGCTGCTGAAGTCCATGCCCGTCATCGGGAACATCGCGGGCCTGCCGGTGCTTTTGTCCGGCGTGCTGATGATCATCATCCTGATGTTCTATTCCAAGGGACTGATCTTCATCCCCTCAAGCCTTCGCGCCGTGCTGCGCAAGCGCCTTGCCAGGCCTGCGGGAAAAGGAGTATAGACGGATGCCAAACGTGCTGGAAATAGCCAACCTTTCCATCAGCTTCGGCGGGCTCAAGGCGGTGGACGACCTGAGCTTTTCCATTGCCCGGGGTGAGATCTACGGGCTCATCGGGCCCAACGGAGCGGGCAAGACCACGGTATTTAACTGCATCACCCAGTTTTACAAGCCCGAGCGGGGCAGCATCCTGTTTACGGACAAGGCGGGCAGGCAGCATGAGCTCACCAGGCTGCCGGTGCACAAGATCATCCGCCTGGGCCTGGTGCGCACCTTCCAGAACACCGAGGTCATCAAGGACCTGACGGTCATCGACAACGTGCTTCTGGGGGCCCATTCCCAATTCACCTCCGGCGTGGCGGCGGAGATGCTGCGCTTGCCCTGGGCCCGCAGGCAGGAGAAAACCATGCGCCAAAAGGCCATGGAGGTGCTGGAGTACATCAAGCTGGACCACCTGGCCGGGGAGTTGGCCGGGGCGCAGCCCTACGGCGTCCTCAAGCGCATCGAGCTGGGCCGGGCGCTGATGTGCGGCCCCAGCCTCATCATCCTGGACGAGCCGGCGGCGGGCCTGAACGAAACCGAGACCGAGAGCCTTATGGATCTTATCCGCAGAATCAGCAAAGAGTACGATTGCTCCATTCTGGTGGTGGAGCATGATATGCGCCTGGTGATGGGCATCTGCGACCGGATTTGCGCCATCTCCTTCGGCAGGATGCTGGCCGAGGGTTGCGCGGCGGAGATACAGAGTAACCAAGCCGTTCAGGACGCCTACCTGGGGAAGGAGGTCGAAGGGTGATGGACCGGCTGCAAGCCCTGGAAAAGGACGTAGCCCTCAGACTGAGCAATCTCTCCGTGTCCTATGGGCGGATCGAGGCGCTAAAAAACCTGAGCCTCCAGGTCAACCGGGGCGAGATCGTCGCGCTGCTGGGGGCCAACGGCGCGGGGAAGAGCACCACCCTCAAGGCCATCTCCGGCTTGGTGGAGCCGGTGAGCGGAACCATCGCCACCTACGGGGAAGGGCTCCACGGAATGCCCGCGGAGCGGATCGTCCGCAAGGGCATCACCCAGGCCCCGGAGGGGCGGCAGATCTTTTTCGAGCTCACAGTGGAGGAAAACCTGCTCATCGGCGGCTTTACGGCCCCCGGTAAAGGGGAGCAGCGGGGCCGGCTGGAGGGGGTGTATGAGTACTTCCCCCGCCTGAAGGAGCGCAGGGAGCAGGTGGCGGGTACCCTTTCCGGCGGCGAGCAGCAGATGCTGGCCATTGGCCGGGCGCTGATGGCAAAGCCCGAGGTGCTGCTGCTGGACGAGCCCACCTTGGGCCTGGCCCCGCTGATCGTGCAGACCATCTTCGAAATCATCAAGACACTCAACGACAGGGGCACCACCATTTTGCTGGTGGAGCAAAACGCCAAGCAGACGCTGAAAATAGCCGATTATGCCTATGTGATGGAGGTGGGCAGCGTCACGGTCCAGGGGGTGGGGCGGCAGCTCCTCACAGATCCCCGGATCATGGAGGCGTACCTTGGCAAGAACGGACGGGGGAATAGCTCCCCATAAGGGGATCTAAATAAGGCAATAACATAAGGAGGACAACATGAAAAAGGGATTTTCCGCTCTACTGGTCCTGGTCATGGTCATCGGCCTGTTCGCCATGCCCGTCAATGCTCTGGCGGCCCACGCCCAGGGCGTTACGGGCACCTCTATCCTCGTGGCCAACAGCATCGCCGTCTCCGGCGCCTATGCCCCAGTGGGCATCCCCTTCAAGATGGGCATCGAGGCCTACTTCAAAATGGTCAACGACGCGGGCGGCGTGAATGGCCGCAAGATCGAGTACATCCACCGGGACGACGAATTCTCCCCCGAAAAGGGCAAGGCCGCCTTCGAGCAGTTCCTCTATGACGACAAGGTGTTCGCCATCGTGGGGCACTTCGGCACCCCCGTGGTGGCCGCGACGCTGGACGACATGAAGGAAGTGGGTATCCCCACCATCTACTACGCCACAGGCATCGCCCAGCTC
>JARKQO010000203.1 GCA_029974855.1 Eubacteriales bacterium | reverse complement strand
TGACCGAAGGCGCCATCCTGGACATCGTGCGCTACTACACCCGGGAAGCCGGGGTGCGCAGCCTGGACCGGGAAATCTCCAAGATCTGCCGCAAGGTGATCAAGACCCTGCTCCTGAAGAAGCGGGAAGGCAAGATCGTGGTCAATTCCAGGAATCTGGAAAAGTACCTGGGTGTCCGGCGTTACAGTTTCGGCATTGCCGAGAAGGAAAACCAGGTGGGGCAGGTGACCGGGCTGGCCTGGACCGAAGTGGGCGGGGAGCTCCTGACCATCGAATGCGCCGTCATGCCGGGCAAGGGCAATATCCTGCGTACCGGCTCCCTGGGCGACGTGATGAAGGAATCCGTGGAAGCCGCCCGCTCCGTGGTGCGGGCCCGGGCCGAGCGTCTGGGCATCAAGGCCGAAGCCTTCGACAAGCAGGACATCCACATCCACGTACCGGAAGGGGCAACCCCCAAGGATGGACCTTCCGCCGGCATCGCCATGACCACCGCCCTGGTTTCCGCTTTCACCGGCATTCCCGTGCGTTGCGACGTGTGCATGACCGGGGAGATCACCCTGAGGGGTGAAGTCCTGGCCATCGGCGGGCTGAAGGAAAAGCTCCTGGCGGCGGTACGTGGCGGCCTGAAGACGGCCCTGATCCCCCAGGAGAACCTGAAGGATCTGGTGGATATCCCCGACAACATCAAGAACAAGATCGAGGTGCTGCCCGTCAAATGGATAGACCAGGTCCTGGAGCGGGCCCTGGAACGCCGGCCTGAACCCCTGGCAGAAGAGGTGGCCGGGGACAAGGTGGCCCCGCTGCCGGAGGCCGAAGCCAAGGCTGTCACTACCCACTAAATTTTGCATTTGGGCTATTCCGGACCTTACTGTTGTTGTAGCATTTTCAACGGCCCGAATGTCGCGCTGCCCCCCTTGAATCCGCTTGACACCAGGGTTTTTGGGGGGCTATAACGTGCCGTGCAGGTGGTAGATCCGTTTCCCATTCAAACCAAAGATGGGGTTTAATTGAATAAATCCGAACTGATTGATGCGATTGCTGCAGAAGCTGATATTTCCAAAGCTGCTGCCGGTCGTGCGCTGGATGCAACCGTTGCTGCAGTGACCAAGGCTCTCAAGGATGGCGAGATGCTGACCCTGGTGGGTTTTGGCACCTTCTACGTGGGTGAACGGGCCGCCCGGAGTGGCCGCAATCCCCGCACTGGCGCCACCATCAAGATCAAGTCCGCCAAGGTCCCCAAATTCCGTGCTGGCAAAGCGCTCAAGGATGCTGTAAACTAATCTGCTTCGGGTGCTTAGCTCAGTTGGTAGAGCGTCGCCCTTACAAGGCGAATGTCGGCGGTTCGACCCCGTCAGCACCCACCAGATCCGAAGGGAGTTAGCTCAGGCTAACTCCCTTTTGTTTTGTTAAAACAGGGGGAATGCTGGCTTTTCCGGGATTTGGATAGCATAATCACAACATTTGCTGGATCAATCTTGGCTCATGGGTAACATTCTGCTTGTGCATCAGTCCAGGGTTATACGGGCAACCCTGTCCCGCCACCTGGAGGAACAGTTCAAGGTTCTTGAGGTGCTGGACGGCGAGTCGGCCTGGCAGACCCTGGTGCTCGACCATGATGTGGTGGCGGTGATTGCCGGGCCGGACATTCCCCGTCTCAGTGGCCTGGACCTGCTCGAACGGCTGCGTCGCAACCGGCTCCAGCGCCTCAAGCACATTCCCTTCTATCTCATCGGCTCCGAGACGCGGATCGAGGAAATCACCGATGAAGCCCGCAAGCTGGGCGTCACGGATTTCATCCTCAACGGCATGGGCAAGTGGGAAATCCTGCCCCTGCTCCAGGCCCAGAAAACCGCTGCCGCCCAGGAAGCATCGCCTTCCGTCGAGCCTGTCCGGCTGGCGGCCACTGCCACAGAGGGTAAGCCGGTGGTGCACTTCCGGGATACGGGGCTGCTCTCGGCCTCCCTGTTCGAGGAAGGGGTGCGGCGCATGTTCGCCCGGGTTGGAGATCTGGGCGCGGTGCTGGTGTTTGGCGTGGATGGATACAGCGGTCTGGTGGATCACCTGGGCAAGAGCACGGCCAGCCGTATCGCCGAGAAATTTGCCCGCCTGGTTCAGGGCAAGATCGGCGCCAGCGATTTCATGGGCCACCATGGCGCCGGTCGTTTTGCCATTGCAACCCGCTCTTCCCGGCTGGATCAGTGCGAGGCTTTTGCCAAGCGGGTGGCCAGGAGTCTGGCTAATGCCCAGATCGTGGTGCGCGGCAAACCCGTGCAGCTCACCATCAGTTCCGGTGCGGCCAGCCGTCCCGAAGATGGCATGATTTCCGGTGAGGCCCTGCTGGCCCTGGCGCTGGGACGCATGGAGGCCGCCATGGCGGCAGGTGGGGGACGGGTCCAGATTCATGGCGAGGGGCTGCAGCATACGCCGGGGAAGGCGCGCCACAGCGAACTCGCCTGAACGCAGCGCGGTTTCGTTTCCAGCAGGCCGGGGCCTGGAGTACGGATGGGAAAAGTTATCCCGCGGGACTGTCCGGGATGCTTGCAGCGATGAGCACCACTTCTATTCTGTAACCGGGGTGAGCCAGCCTGGCCTGGATGCAGGCCCGGGCAGGGGCGCAGCCCTCGGGAATCCAGGTATCCCAGAGTTCGTTCATGGCATCGTAGTCTTCCATGTCGCGCAGGTAGATGGTGGCCAGCAGCAACCGGCTCTTGTCGCTGCCGGCCTGGGCCAGGAGCCGCTCCAGGCTGTCCAGGACCTCCCGGGTCTGGGTGCGGATGTCGGCCTCGGTACTCTGGGGGACCTCCACCAGATAGACGCTGCCGGCATGACTGACGCTGTCGGAGTAGCGGCGGGTGGTTCCATGGCGCTGAATTTTCATGGTGTCTTGATGTCCGTTCATGGTGGGATATTGCGGAAGAAAGCGGGGCAAGCCCGGGGGGCGGGGCCCAGGGTACCGCTCCCGGGGGCTGGACTTCAAGGTCCCGGGATGTTTCCATCCCCCGCTTGCCCCAATGATTTCAGGAGAACCTGCCATGAGCGCCTTTCCCAAAGCTTTGCTCATTGATCTGGCCGGGGTGCTGCATACGGGGGACCAGGCCCTGCCCGGCTCCGTGGCGGCCCTGGCCCGTTTGCGTGCCGCCGGCCTGCGGCTGCGTTTCCTGACCAATACCACCCGTGCGCCCAGCACGCTGATCCTGAGCCGTTTGCGGGCCATGGGGTTTGCCATTGCAGCGGGGGAAATCCAGACGGCCGCCCTGGCGGCCCGGAGCCTGGTGCGGCAGCGGGGCTTGCGGCCCCATTGGCTGGTGCATCCGGACATCGCCGGGGAAATGGGGGCGAACGCCGAAGACCCGGACGTGGTGGTGCTGGGGGATGCGGGTCATGCTTTTACCTACGAAGCCCTGAACCGGGCTTTCCGGCTCCTGGACCGGGGCGCCGCCTTCATGGCCATGGCCTGCAACCGCTACTTCATGGAGCCGGACGGGCTTTCCCTGGACATGGGGGCCTTCGTCAAGGGGCTGGAGTTCAGCGCCGGGGTCGAGGCGGAGATTGTCGGCAAGCCGGCCCGGGCCTTTTTTGAGGCGGCCCTGACGGAACTGCAGGTGGGCGCCGAGGAGGCGATTCTGGTGGGGGACGATTTGCTGGACGACATCGGCGGCGCCCAGGGGGCGGGCATTCGGGGGTTCCTGGTGCGCACCGGCAAGTTCAGGCCGGGGGACGAAGCGCATCCCCTGGTGCGGCCCGATGGGGTCTTCGACGATCTGGCCGCCCTGGTGCGCCACCTGGGCGTTTGAGCCGCCGCCATGAAAAAGGCCCGTCCGGGCGGGGACGGGCCTTGGGGTGAAGCGGGGGCGGGGAATCAGGCCTTGACCGGAATCTTGCCGATCTTGACCTGCCATTCCTTGGGGCCGGTCTCATGCACGCTGGTGCCAGAGGAATCCACGGCCACGGTGACGGGCATGTTCTGCACCTCGAACTCGTAGATGGCTTCCATGCCCAGGTCGGCAAAGCCCACCACCTTGGCGCTCTTGATGGCCTTGGCCACCAGGTAGGCGGCACCGCCCACGGCCATCAGGTAGGCGGACTTGTTGTCCTTGATGGCCTCGATGGCGACGGGGCCGCGCTCGGACTTGCCGATCATGGAGATGAGGCCGGTCTTTTCCAGCATCATGCGGGTGAACTTGTCCATGCGGGTGGCGGTGGTGGGGCCGGCGGGGCCGACCACTTCATCGCGCACCGGGTCCACGGGGCCCACGTAGTAGATGACCCGGTTGGTGAAGTCCACCGGCAGCTTCTCGCCCTTGGCCAGCATGTCGGCGATGCGCTTATGGGCGGCATCGCGGCCGGTCAGCATCTTGCCGTTGAGCAGCAGCTTCTGGCCCGGCTTCCAGGAGGCCACTTCTTCCTTGGTCAGGGTATCCAGATTGACCTGGGTGGCGGCCTTCAGGTCCGGGGTCCAGGTCACGGCGGGCCAGTCTTCCAGCTTGGGCACTTCCAGCTTGGCCGGACCGGAGCCATCCAGATGGAAATGGCAGTGGCGGGTGGCGGCGCAGTTGGGCACCAGGGCCACGGGCAGGTTGGCGGCGTGGCAGGGGTAGTCCAGCACCTTGACGTCGAGCACGGTGGTGAGGCCGCCCAGGCCTTGGGCGCCGACGCCCAGGGCGTTTACCTTCTCGTACAGTTCCAGGCGCAGTTCTTCGGCCCGGGTCAGCTTGGCGCCAGTTTTGGCAAACTCGTTGGCCTTGGCCTTCAGCTCATGGATGTCCACCGGGGCCATGATGGATTCCTTGGCCAGCAGCATGGCCTTCTCGGGAG
>JARKQO010000198.1 GCA_029974855.1 Eubacteriales bacterium | reverse complement strand
CCTGGGGCGCATAGGCCAACAATGCCAAAAAACAGCACCACGGCGAAGGAAAGGAAGGCCGGCCGGGCTGGCTTTTGGTTGATCCACAGCAAAACCAAGGCCATGGCATACAGCCCACAGGCCATGGCGGAAATTTGGGTGGGACCCATGGCGCCCAGGGCCCCAAAGAGGGCGCTGAGGACCCAATCCTTCCGCTTGCCCGTGCGGCAGGCACGGGGAAAAAAGGCGAGGCCTGCCAGAAGGCCAGAGACGGGGAGCAGATACCCAAA
This sequence comes from Eubacteriales bacterium, assembly GCA_029974855.1. The sequence continues at coordinate 9,550 of JARKQO010000198.1, read as the reverse complement.
GGAACCGGTCATCCACAAAAAGAGCTCCGGATGAAACCGCATCCCCAGAAAACAGAATGCCAGCATAGCATATAGGATCAGGATGTGGAGCATATTCCTGTCACGAAAGACATAGATCATGATGTTGCGCACCAAGAAGTACAGGGCCGCCACAAAGCTCAGATTGATGACAAAAATGGCGATTCGCAGGCCCGTCAACCCGAAATGCCAAAATGGGGAAAAGAGGAAATGAAAAAAAGTGATGAGGGCGTACCCCTTTTGAAAATACCCTTCCAAAAAGCCCTTGACAACGGCCTCAAAGGTATGGGAGGAATTCCGGGCCAGGTTTCTGATATGCACGGCATTGGCGTAGTCGTCCGCGCTGGGCATCGCGTACAAAGACGCCGCCAAGATGGGGACAACGATGACCAGGATGATGCCAATGACAGGAAGGTAGGGCAGAGTCTTTCGTATTTGCACGATAGAGGCCTCCGGAATCAATTTGGAGAAGGGGTACGGCGCTATGGGCAGGGAAAAGGCCGCATGCGTCAACCGGCAAGCCCTGTCTGCCGGTTGGCTTGCTACACAAAACCATCTTAGAATATATACCTTTTTTTGAAATTTTTCAAGCCGTAATCCAGAGCCGGGTTTCAGAGCGGGCCATGGGGCTGCGGGCCCCCGGCTTTACCGGTAGGGGGACTCCAGGGAACCATCCCCAGCGGAGAAGCTCACCTTGTCCAGGTGGATGCTGATGGCCGGGCGGATGCCCACGTTGTCCCGGTCGATGCGGGCTTCCCCCAAAGTGCCATTGGAGCGTATCTGGTACAGGCTGGTGCCGCTTCTGTCGGTTCTGGTGTAATAGCTGCTGTAGCCCGTGCTGGACTGCCACAGGCCGCTGTCGGTGGCTCCATACGCGCCCATGGCTATCCTCCGGTCATCCGGAAAGGATGCGTCCTGGGAAAACCCATAGCTTTCGTTGAGCCAATCCGCTTTGGACAGCAAAAACACCCGGCCCAGCTCGCTGCTGTCCCCCAGGGCCTCATAGGTCTCCCTGGAGGAAAAGGCCTCGTTCAGGAAGGTTGTGTTCAGCCATTCCTTGATCTCGCTGCCTGACCACTGGGAGCTTTCCTCATCAAAAGGGCGCGCTTCCAGAATATACTCGCTGACCAGCAAGGCCCTGCCCTGGGTGCTGTGCAGCACCCTCCAGAGAATGGGCTCCGGCAGGCTGCTTTCGGAATCATAGCTGCCAAACAGTATGTACTGGTAGCCGTCCCCGTCCCAGCCCCGCAGCACCAGGCTCGCGGAAACCTCCGCCAGGGCGCCGGGAGCCAGGCAAAGCAACATCGCGCAGGCCAAGGCGAGCACACATGCCTTTTTCGCAAACCGCTTCATCATTCCATGCCTCCTGATTCTCTTTGTGGGGTATAAGCGCCTCTCTGTTTCCGGTCCACGGTCTGATGTATTGTTTTTCATATGATATGGATCAATGGTTGCTTTAGCATACCATATCCTCTCAGGCCGGTCAAGAAAGGCGAACATCCGGTTCTGGCGCCGCCCTGCCCGCGGCTTCGTCCATCCTTGACAGGGCTTGCGATTTGCGCTACCATACAGCCAAGACCCGCAAAGCATTCCCTGCCTTGCGGAGGGCCCCCCTGAACGACCGCCCTTTGAGCGCCACAAAAGCCCGGATACACCCACGATAGGCAAGGAGAAGAAGCTGCGTATGCTGACGGACACAAAAGCCGTTTCCCAATGGTTCCGGGAAAAATGGTACTTGCTTTTCATCTGCTTTGTGCTGATTCTGCGGTTTTTTTTCTGGTTTTCTCCCTCCCATGCTGAAAAGATCCACTGGGTGTACCTGTGGCCTGGGGTGGTGGCTGCGGCGGCCTTGTGGATTCCAGCCCGGGTGAAGCAGCTGCCCAAGGGCTTTCCCTGGCTGGCAGCCATCTTCCTGTGGCTTCTGCTCTCCTGCGCCGTCAACGGGGACCCCTACCTGATCTATAACCGCACGTTTATCCTGTATATGTTCATCTCCCTGATCAGCTTCTACCTGGCCATTCCCACTGCCGCCGCAAGAGGGCGGCATTCCGCCCTCCGCACCTTGGTGAGCCTCTACTGCCTGCTGATGTTGGCTCTGGCGCTGATGGGGCTCTACGCGGCCTTGACCGGCCATCCCGTGCGCAGCATGTTCTCGGATGAAGCCATCTATGTGCCAAACGACCGGCTCTACTTCTTTCAGTATCACCCCAATGAAGCCGCCAGCGCCTTCACCATCGGGTTTTTGCTTTTCCTCTACCTGATGCTGGAATGCAAAAAAGCTTTGGTCAAGGTGCTTTTGGCGCTATGCGCCGCCATTTTGGGGGTTGTGATCGCCCTCACCGGCAGCCGGACCTCCATGCTGATTGTGGCCGCGGGCGCTGGGGTTTGCGCCTTCTGGACGATTTATGCTCTCCCGATCCGATGGCCTTTCTGGCTCCGGTGGCCTGTGGGCCTGGCGGCCCTGTGCGCCGTGGCGTTGCTTTGCTACCAGGGCATGGCTGCGTCCATCTATGGGGTGGCCTCCCTGAATGTGAAGCTCAATGAACCTTCCGGCACGGTCCAGAGGGAGGAAGCCCCCGCCCCTTCGGAGGTTGCGGAAACCCCGGCGGCGGAGCCGCGGCCGGACCCCCTGGAGGAGAACAACCTGGTACTCATGGCCCAATCCCGCAAAGAGCTGCATGACATTGGCACGCTGAACCTGCGGGTGCAAATCTGGGAAGCCGGCATCGATTTTCTGAAGGTCCATCCCAAGGCCTTGCTGTTTGGGGCGCCGGACAATGTGGTGTCCCGGATTCCCGCCGCCATCGGCCGCCCGGAATCCCATCTGCACAACGCGTACCTGGAGATGCTGGTTCTGGGGGGCGTTCCCGGGCTCCTGATGTATCTGGGCTACCTGTGGATCGTGCTTCGGGCCTGCTGGCGAATGGCGTTCAGCAAAAGCTCCCGCCTCCCGTACCGCTTTTTGGGGATGATCCCGCTGTTCATCGCGGTCAATGGCATCACCGAGATCTACCCTTTGTTTTCCGGAAATGTGATGGATATGATGTCCTTTGCCCTTTCGGGCGCTGTGGTGGCCCTGGCCAAGGACATGCACCAATGCGAAGGGTCCCGCTTGCCAGCCAATTCCTGACAAGCCGGGCGGTGGAGGAATGATATGATTCAGAAAAACCAGCGTATTTTGAACGCGGTCAACATCCTGACAGACGCGGTGATCATTCTGGCCGCGTATGTATTCTCCTCCTGGCTGTGGCTGGACGTGTTCCAGGCCAATTCGCCCAACATGGCCGGCATCGATTCCTTCCGGCGGGGGGTGGGCCCGGCGGCCTTCCTGTACGCCTCCACCATGGTGCTGATCCTGGCGATTCTGGGCATGTACAAGCCCGCCCGGGTGCGCAAGCTGGGCAAGGAAGTCATGATCGCCCTGGAAGCCAATATCATCGGCATCCTGATCGTGGGAACGGTGCTGTACCTCTTCCGCCTGCAGGAGTTCTCCCGGGGCGTGCTGGGTATGTTCTTCCTCAGCAGCTTTGGTATTCTGTGCGCCAAGCGGGTTTTGCTGCAGGGCGTGCTGCGCACCATGCGGGAGAAGGGCTTCAACCAGAAGCATGTGGTGGTGGTGGGCACGGGGGCGCTGGCGCGGCAATATGCCCGCAGCGTTGCCAAGGAGCCCTCTTTGGGCTTGCAGATCGATGGGTTCATTGGCCGTATCCAGGAGGGGGAGGCGGAGGACCTTCCGCTGCTGGGCGGGTTCGACGCCCTGGAGGAGCTGCTGCGCAGGCCCGGCGTGGATGAGGTGATCGCCGCCTTTGAGCCGGACGAGGTGCACCATATCCTCCCGGTGATCTCCACCTGCGAGAAGCACGGCACCAAGGTAGGGGTCATTCCCTTTTATAACGACATCATTCCGTCCCATCCCACCATCGAGATCATCGGCCAGTCCAAGGTCATCAACCTTCGCAGCAACCCTCTGGACAACCTGGGCCTGGCCTTCCTCAAGCGCACCTTTGACATTTTGATGAGCGCGCTGCTATTGGTGCTGTTCTCCCCGCTGATGCTGGCGGCGGTGATCGGCGTAAAGCTGTCCAGCCCCGGGCCTATTTTGTTCAAGCAGCAGCGGGTGGGGTTGGGCAAGCGCACCTTTGCCATGCTCAAGTTCCGCAGCATGCGGATAAACGGGAAGGAAAACAGCGGCTGGACCACCGGCAGCGATCCGCGCCGCACCCGCTTTGGCATCTTCCTGCGCAAGTTCAGCATCGATGAGCTGCCCCAGCTGATCAATATTTTGCGGGGGGATATGAGCCTGGTGGGTCCCAGGCCGGAGATTCCCTATTATGTGGAGCAGTTTCGGGAGAGCATCCCCCTGTACATGGTGAAGCACCAGGTGCGCCCCGGCCTCACAGGCTGGGCCCAGGTGAACGGATACCGGGGGGATACCAGCATCGGGGAACGGATCCGCCACGATATCTGGTATATTGAAAACTGGAGCTTTGGGCTGGACCTGAAAATTATGTTCAAGACCGTTTTGGGCGCGTGGATGAACAACGAGAAGCTATCTTAAGGGGAAAGCGGGCCTTCAGCGGGCTTCCTCATAGATGCCCGGGGCATAGCTGCGGTAGGTGGCGTAGAGCTTCCGCAGAAAAGGGCTATCCAAAAAGGGCTGGATGCCCTTTTCCTCCCATGTCTTGAACTGATACAGCTGATCCGCCAGCTCCCCCAAGGTCGCCGGATACAGCAGCTCATCGGGCAGCTGGTAGACGCCGCCGTCCTGAAAGGGCGGTACGTCCCGCAGCCTGGACAGGAAGGAATCCATCACGTCGTCGATATAGTAAAACTGCATCAGATGGTTACGGTTGTGGATTTGGATGGGAAGGCCCCGCTGGATGTTGTAGCAGAAGGTGGCCGTCACGGAATGCCCGTTGGGCCGGGCCCAGCGCCCAAAGGTGTTGGAGAGCCGGTAGAGGATCCCCCGGCTCTCCATCAGGGCGCTGTGCCGCCGCAGCGCTTCCTCGGCTTGCCTTTTGCTGTTTCCATAGTCGCTTCCGTTGATGGCCTGGATGGTGGAGGTGTACAGCACCGGGCAGGGGTTGCGGTGCCGCTGAAGGCAATCCAGCAGATATTGAAACAGGGCATAATTCACCCTTTGGAAATCGGCGGGGTCCTGGGGGCGGTGGACGGCCGCGAAATAGAACACAAAATCGCAGTCCTTGGTGTATTGGGCCAGCTCCTCAGGCTGGGAACGGGAATTGTATTCGTAGACCGCCACATCCGGCGGGCCGTCCTTTTGGAGCCTGTCCACCAGATTTTTGCCAAGAAACCCATGGGACCCGGTGATGAGGATTTTCATCTGTCTTTATCTCCCACCGTTATTTTTGATACCAGCGTCGCTGTGGGTTCCTTCCTCCACCCTTTGGGAAAACGTATCCGGATGCTGCGGGTCAAAGGGCTCGTTGGCCCACATCACGGTGATCAGGTCCTGGGTTTCGCTCAGGTTGGTGATGCTATGGGTATACCCCGGCAGCATATGGACCGCTTCCATCTTGTCCCCGGACACCTCAAAGCTCAGCACCTCATCCGAATCAATCCTGCGCTCCTGGATCAGCCCATGGCCGCTGACCACCATGAACAGCTCCCACTTGCTGTTGTGCCAATGCTGCCCCTTGGTGACGCCAGGCTTGGAAATGTTCACGGACACCTGGCCGCAGCGGGCGGTTTTCAGCAGCTCGGTAAAGCTGCCCCGTTCGTCCACATTCATCCTCAGGGGGAAGCGGACCGCTTCCCGGGGCAGGTAGGACAGATAGGTGGAATACAGCTTCTTGGCAAAGGAATGGGGGGGGAGCTCTGGCATCCTCAGCGTGGCGGGCTGCGCTTTGAAGGCTTGCAGCAGCTCCACCATGTCCCCCAAGGTCACCTGATGGGTGGCGGGCACATAGCAAAAGCGGCCATCCGGGGAGGGCAGCGGCGTCACGCCCTCATACTCGCAGCGCAGGGCCTTGCCTTCCAGGGCGTCCAGCAGGGCCTCCACCAAATCGTCAATGTACAGCAGCTCCAGCTGGGTGGAAGGATCGTTCACCTGGATGGGCAGGCCGTTGGCGATATGGTGGCAGAAGGTGGCCACCACGCTGTTGTAATTGGGGCGGCTCCATTTCCCAAAGAGATTGGGAAAGCGGTACACCAGCACCGGGGCGCCCTGGGCCTTGGCATAGGCAAAGAACAGCTCCTCTCCCGCCAGCTTGGACTTGCCATAGTCCGACTGGCCGTAGCGCCCCATGAGGGACGCCTGGATGGAGCTGGACAGCATCACGGGGCATGGGTTGCTTTGTTTTTCCAGCGCAGCCAGCAAGGTGGAGGAAAAGCCGAAGTTGCCCGCCATGAACTCGCTTTGCTCCCGGGGTCGGTTTACCCCTGCCAGATGGAACACAAAATCGGCCTTGCCGCAGTATTCCTCCAGCAAAGCAGGCGGGGTATCCATATCGTATTCGTAGATTTCCTCGATGGTAAGCCCCGGGCGGGTCCGGTTTTTTCCCTGTTGCAGATTGCGCAGGTTTGCCGCGAGGTTTTTTCCCACAAATCCCTGGGCCCCGGTGATCAGGATCTTCATATGGCTTTTTCCCCCTATTTTCCCATCCACATCATAGCGGCTGGCCGTTCCCCTGTCAAGTTGCCAAAAGGCCGGCCCGGTCCCGGGCTGTGATATGCCTGCGTTTCAGGAATGCCGGCGACAGTAAATTGAAAAAGAACGGCCAAGTATGGTAGAATAGGTTCCTGGAACACAGGCAAGGAGAGAACGTATGGATTTGGTACTGGGCGGGAACGGGTTCCTTGGAAAGAAGCTGGTGGAGAAGCTGGCGGAAACAAACGACGTAAGGGTGTTTGACAGGAACATCCAGGAGCCCGTGACCGGCACGGCACACCGCGTTGAATATGTGGAGGGGGATTTCCGGCAACAGGACTGGAGCGGCCTCCTCACCGGAGTGGATACGGTCTATCACCTGATCTGCCCCAACATCCCCTACGACGGCACAGAGCGGATCATCGACGGAATGACGGACGCGGTGATCCCCACCCTCCATCTGCTGGACGCCATGGTGACAAGCCGGGTGGGGAAGATTCTCTTTGTTTCCTCGGGGGGGACCGTCTATGGGGAAACGCCGGTCCCGGCCAAGGAAGAGGACCCGCTACGGCCCCAATGCGTCTACGCAGCCCAGAAGGTGACTTTGGAGGATTCTCTGCGGCTGTACGAAATCTACCATGGCATCAAGGCCTTTGTGCTGCGCCTTGGCAATCCCTATGGCATCATCCATGACCCCAACCGAAAGCAGGGGGCTATCCCGATTTTTTTCCGCAAAATCAAACATGGCGAAGCCATTGAAATATGGGGCAATGGAGAGAATCTGCGGGACTACGTCTCTGTGGACGACGCCATCGACGGGATTTTGACAATCGCGGGCGATGGGGGAGCAAAGCGGATATTCAATGTGGGACCGGGGATGTCCGTTTCCACCAATCAAATCGTGGCCATGATCGCCGAAAAGCTCCAGGTGAAGCCCACCGTGGTATACAAAGAGAAAAGAATATGCGACCTGATGGAGTCCAGGCTGGACATCGGCCTGATCCAAAGGGAAACGGGCTGGAGCCCGAAGGTGGATTTGGAAAGCGGCATTGCCATGATGCTACAGGAGCGGGAATAGGAGAACAACGGTCCCTTTTCACTATGTTCTCACTGGGGGAAGATATCGATTTCGTCCCGGTCCACTTCCATACCTATGAGAAACACACCGGTATGGACCTGTACGCTGCCAGGGTACATTTGCCGAAAGTTTTCCACATCCTTCTTTTCCATGAAGATGATCAGCTTATCCGGAAGGTCTTCGGACTGAAAGGCAAGGAGGGCAGGACCCCACTCTACTATTTTCAACGGTTCCTCGGGTATAATGAGGCGGTACGGAGCAACGGTCAGGGTTCCATCTGAGTATTCCACCATGACATTGGCGTACCAATAGGGCGCAATGCCATGGGTATACCCATGGATGTGCATGAATTCCACACAATCCTGCATGCACTCCACAATCATGACATTTTCCATAGGAAGCCCGGACCAGATATCGAGCTTGCTGCTGTTTTTGTGGAGCAGGTGATAGGCCGTGTAGCCCCCTTGGAACAGGAAGGCAAAACAGGTCAGGAAGATGAGCAGCTTTCGGGCGCAGGAGGCCGAGCACTCCTTCAGCCGGTCGATCTCCAAGGCCAGGACGGGGAAGACCGGTACCAGCGCCGGCACATAATACATCTCGAACCAACGGTCAGTGTTGTCAAACACGAAGATGACCACTGTCAGCAATAGCGAGGTCAGGAAGAACCCATATACAATAGTTTGGGAGAAGTTTTCCTTTAAGGAGCGCTCCCGGAATCCGTGCCGCCAGGAAGCCCAGAGGAGATAGCCGAAGCTGAGTCCCGCCAGCACAAAGGATACGCCCCGCAAAGAGACCACCGAGAGGGTGGAAATGCGCATGCCGATGCTTACGAAAAAGTGATTGAAAATCCTGGCGATGCGCTGGGCATCGACAATGAACGCGAAGAGGGTGACCGTCTGGGAGGTGGAAAGCTGGAACAGGGGAAGTAAGACCGTTTGATGGATGAGATATCCAAGAAAGAAGAACAGGCAGGAAAGCAGTAGCAGCTTCAGCAGCCTAGCCGGGGGTTCCTCCAGCAAAGGGCCGTCCCCCACCAGCTTTCCCTGCCGGAAGGTGTAGCGGGTGAGCAGCATAAGAAGAAGAATGAAGGCCAGAACAAGCAAAGGAGCCACTAGAATCATCAAATGGCGTACGCCGTTCAGCCCTACGATGATCCACAGCATCCCCATGGCGCAGAAAGGAAGGATGGCCTTGCGCTTCTCCCCCGCCTTGGTGTTCAGCAGCCGAAGGAGCAGGCCTATAAGCAGGAAGGAATACGTCATGTACACGATATAGTACAGATGATAGAGAACGTCCCTGGCATAGGCTGTGCTGAAGGGCATCAGCAGTAAAGAGGCCGCTATCCATCTGGCGGGCTTGCTAACTTTTGCCTGGAGGGTCAGATAAAGGAAGGAGAGCACATAGAGCGCCTGCATCAGGGTCGTACCGCAGAAGCGCACAAGGGTCCAGTTGGAAAACACCTTGAAAAAAGGGACGAAATAGGAAGGAACACCCAGGAAGTACAGCTCATTGGTGCCAAAGAACTCCACAAGCTTGTGGTTTTGTGCCATGGTGTACGCCTGATACAATAAGCCTGAGGCGTCTCCATCCAAAAGCGTCCGGCCTATATAGGCGTTCATGTACAGCGTACACAGCACGGTGAGCCCAAAGAAATAATAGTACCAGTGTGCACGGAGATGGCGGGATGCTGCTTTCATCATGTCCATAGCCTCCGTTTCGTTGCCTGGGGGGGGGGGGCCCGCTTGCGACGCATCAGCCACAACCGTCCCAGCCTGTTTGAGGGGCGAAGAACCCCATCCACATCCACCTCCAAGCCCCCGAAAACCGGGCCGTCCTGGACCTGT
>JARKQO010000180.1 GCA_029974855.1 Eubacteriales bacterium | reverse complement strand
GGATGTCCCCTCCAAGGCAGGAGAATATCGCCTACCTGCTGGTGGGAACGGGCGTGGGCGTGGCCGTGATGAGCAATGGCAAACTGATCCGGGGCCACCGGAATATGGCGGGGGAAATCGAGCACTTGAACTTTATGCCTGGCCTTTTGCCCGAGGATATGCTGCAGACTCACCTGGTGGAGGGGGGCATTCTGAAAAGCGCTCGGATCACCTCCCCAGCCGTGGCTACCCTGGAGGATTTGATGATCGCCTACCGGCAGAACACCGGCTTTGCCCGCATCCTGATCAATGACGTGATGCAATACATGCGCCTGGTGCTGTCCATGATCGACAGCTTCTACGACCCGGAGCGGATCATCCTGGGCGGAACCACCGTGCGCAAGCTGCAAGGCGCCCTGGGCGCGCTCCTGGAGGATCCCCGCCTGTATATTGGGGGGGATTACGAGGTGTCGTGCATGCTGGGGGCCTCCATCGGAGCGATTCACCGTGCGCTGGACGCACTGCTGAGTGAACAAGAAAGTGCAAGGAGTTGACAGAGGATGGCCGGAATCAAACTGGAAGTGTGCTGCGGTTCCGCTGACGACGTCATGGAGGCTTGGAAGGCCGGCGCGGACCGGGTGGAGCTCAATTCCAGCCTGTTTCACGGCGGGCTGACCCCCTCCATCGGATCCCTGATCGTGGCCAAAGAAGCGGTCCCGATTCCCATTATGGCGATGGTGAGGCCCAGACCCGGCGGATTTTGCTATACCCGGGCCGAGTATCAAACGGCTTTGGCAGACGCGAGAGCGCTGTTGGAGGCCGGGGCCCAGGGGCTGGTATTCGGATTTTTGAACCCGGACGGCACTGTGGACGAGGCCCGCACCAAGGAATTGGCGGAGATGACCCGGGGCCGGGACAGCGTGTTCCACCGGGCCATTGACGTGACCCCGGACTGGAAACGGGCCTTGGAGACGCTGATCAAGCTTGGCGTGACCCGGGTGCTGACCAGCGGCCAGGAGCCAAACGTTTTTTTCGCTTTGGACACCATTGCCGAAATGGTCCGCTTTGCCCAAGGCGCCATCCAGATTCTGCCCGGCGCGGGCATTACCCTTCGCAATGCCGCGCGAGTGGCGGAGATGACGGGCTGTTCGCAGATTCACGTGGCCCGCCACAAGCGTGTGGCGGACACCTCCACCGCCAACAACCGGGATATTTTCTTCGGCGGGGCGCTGTATCCGCCGGAGGACAGCTT
>JARKQO010000171.1 GCA_029974855.1 Eubacteriales bacterium | reverse complement strand
TCGTCCCCTTTCAGTGCGTTATCATAAATTTCGGGTTCAAATAATGTCATGTTTTATCCATGCTCCTGCTCTCCAGCCGTCCCGCCACATCCCGCAAAATGCTGATCACATTCGCCCGGCTGCCGACAGCGCCCGCGCCCTGCGCCCATAGACTGTCGAAATGAGCTTGAAATTCGCGCAGAAGCATGAGCTGATCGGAGTGGATCATCACCGGCTCCCGGCCCTGCCAGTTGTTGATGCCCAGGCTTTGGTTGCGTTTCAGGTGCCAGCAGCTGCTTTGATGCAGCATGGACAGATCGTCCAGAAGGACCATGCTGAAGCCCGGGACGTTTTCCAGATAGTCGATGTAGCCTTCCAGAATATCCACGCATCCCCGGGCGTCCAGGTCCAGATAGCCCCGTTCCATGAAGTACAGCCCCGCCATCCGGCAGGAGCCCCGCAAGGCGATGTCGTTGAGGCGGGAGAGGGAAAGGATTTCCCGGTAGGCGGACCCGGTTTGCAGCGCGCTGTCCATGCCGCTTTTGAACCGCCCGAACTCCGAGCTGCGCCAGGTATATTCCTCCCCGGAGTGCCCCCTGGTTTTTAAATAGCGGTCATAGGCCTTGGGCGGCATGTACAGGGGGTTGATGCTGTCCTTGACCACATCCAGCGCCCCGGGGGTGCAGAACTCCCTGTGGAGAAGCTCCAGAATGTTGCGGGAATAGTTGTCGCCGTAGATGTTCAAAATGGGCTGGGCATAGCGGGCGGCGGTCTCAAAGCTGCTTTGCATTTCCGCCACGAAATCCCCGTTGCGGATGATGGTGGCAATGGGCGGCGCGGCAGCCCCCGCCGTCTCCGTCACCAGCATGGCATAGGCGCTTGGGGTCAGGATGTGGAGGGAGCTGGTGAGGGTCTGGGTCATGCCGTGCACCACCGACAGCCGCGCATGGCCGGAGATCAGCGCGGCCATATAGGCGTCCAGCAGCTTGGACATGGCCTGGGTATCGCCGGAAACGCAGACGATCAGGTTCACATGGAGGTCCTTGGCGGCCACCATCTCGCCCACCAAAGCGGAAAAGTCCTGGTGGGCCGCCGTGGCCAGCCTGTCGCTGGAAAGGAAGAGGTTCACCGTGGCGCTTTTGGGCAGCCCCGCCAGGGCCGGGCGCAGGGCCAATACGATCTCCACGATGCCGGTTTTCACGTCCCCACCCAAGGGCCCGGCCTGTGGGGCGGGCTCCCCGGCCACGGGAGGCGCGCCCCCCGCCATGTCCCCGGGAAGGGACGCGCCCAGGTTCCGGCGCAGCTTGTCGCCGTCCGTGGCCAGCCACATGATCAGGTTCTGCCGGAAGCGGTACACGGTGGAAACGTCCGTGGGCAGCCCCGCGGCCCGAAACCGCTCCCCAAGCCAGTCCATATCCGCCACCCGTTGGCTTTGGGCCAGGAGATAGTCCGCCAGGGCCTCCATCTGCGGGCTGGCGGCCAACAGCCCGCGCCGGCCGTTCACCATGCGGCTGACGCTGGAGGGGTCGATGCCGGTGGCCTTGGATACCGCCAGGTTTGTGAGCCCGAAGTATTCCAACACGGCTTTCAGGTTGTGATGCGGGGTTCCCATAGCATGGCTCATCTCCCAAAGGCGTTACAGCCCTATTGGCGCTGGAATGCCACCGTGGCCACATCAAAGGGCACGTCGGCGGAGGAACCGGGGGAGCCAATGGAGCCGGAATGATGATACACATAGGCCAGGATGCAGGAGGCCGTACCGCCGGTAATGGTGAAATCCGTGATTTGGGTTCTTCCCAGGTTCAGCGCGAAAGCATTGGGGTTGGTTCCGAAGGAGCCGCTGTACCTTTCCGTGACAGTGCCGCCCGTCAGCTCCGTAACCGTGTTGCCGGACTCGATCCTTATGGCCAGGTCCGCCAGATAGATCGTCAGGTCGTGTATTTCCGTTCCATCCGAGGATAGGATAAACGCCACATACAGCTGATCCGCCTGGGAAACCTCCGCCTCTCCGATATACAGCCGCTCTCCCGGGGCGGGAACAGGCCAGCGGAAGTCTTTGGTGGTGAAGGCCGGCGGCTCGCGGGCCGCCGATGGCTGCGTTACAGATGGCATCTGCGTTTGGTTTGCGGAGGCGGCGGTTGATGGAACGGCCGTACCCCCCGGCGCTTCCTCCGCCTGGGCTTCCGGTTCGGAATACCGGTAGGGCAATTTGTTTTCCTTGGCGTACTGCTCCGCCGCAGAGCCCCATGGCACCACCAGCGTCAGCCTTTCGCATCCCTCGAAAACGCTGGGGCCGAAGGCCGTAACGCTGGCCGGAACCACGGCCGATTCCAGCGCGGTGCAACCGGAGAACGCATTCCCGCCGATCTTCTCAACGCCGGAGGGCAGCTCTATGCTTTGAAGCGACGGACAGCCCGCAAACGCATAGGGCGCTATGTTCAGTATTCCTTCCGGCACAGAATACCGGGTCTCCGTGCGCGAGGCCGGGTAGACAAGCAGGTCGGTTCTTGCCTGATTCGTCAGCACGCCGCCGGTCCAGCGAAGCATGGGCTGCCGATCCGAAATGATGATTTCCCGAAGCTGCCTGCACCCCGCAAACGGATTATCCCTGAAATCGGTTACGGTGTCGGGGATATGGATGCTTTCCAGTGCCGAGTCGCCAAAGGCAAGGTCGCCCAGCGTTGTCAGTCCCTCCGGAAGCTCAAGACGGCGCAGGCTTTGCGTGCCGCTGAACGCGTAGCTGCTAATATACTTCAACGTGCCGGGAAGCTTGACGCTTTCCAGCCGCAAGCTGTTTTGGAACGCGCTAGAAACGATTTCCGTGTAGCCCTCAGGGATTTCCAGCGAAATAACAGAGCGTACTCTGGTATCATTAAAAGAATAACCCCCGATGCCCGTAACGGGATGACCGTCCAGCCGCGCCGGCAACGTGAGAACCGCCTCGCCGCCATGATACGCTCTGATGATTGCATTCCCACTTTCATATAGATCGTAACCATAATCCCCGCTGGTAAAATAGCCGGTTTTCTGGCATCCCCCAAGGACGGCGAGCAACGCGAAACAGAGAACCATCATGACCGCTTTTTTCATGAAAGAAGCACTTCCTTTTCCTGTTCCCGACGCCGGGCGGGCCTTGGGGAGGCCCGCCCAGGGCCCTCCCCGGCGGGGACCATGGCCTCCTTACTGCAAATCCTCCTCATCCGCGCCGTACACCGGCATGTTCCCGCCCTCCACCACCTTCAGGGTTACGGTGTGGTAGTATTTGCTGCTCTTCACCTCAAACAGGCCTGTTTTGGAAAAATCGGTTTCGTCGCCGAACAGGGCTTCCTCTCCGTACCAGATGGAGCCGCTGGCCATCACAAAGTAGTAGTCCCCCTTGGGCACCCGCAGGACGCAGGTGGAGCCCGGCCTCACGAAGCCCGCCACAGCCAGCTCGTTGGTATCATACTTCCGCAGCTGCACGTAATAGGCCACGGAATCCTTGGGGGCCTTCACCCTCACCTGGGTGCCGCTTTTGGAGCCGCTGAGCCATCCCGCCTTGGGAAACTCCTGGGCGGCCTCGTCGGGCAGGTTCTGGGCATCGTCCCGCAGGTCCTCCAGGGCGCCGCTATAGGCGTAGGCCGCCAGCATGTCCTCGTAATCGCCGCTGTAAAAGGGCTCTCCGTCCACGCTCAGGGAGATGGGGAGGACCTCCTTGCCCTTCTTTTTCATGGCGAGAGCGTTGTCCGCCAGGGCCCGCAGCAATTCCCCCTCCACCCGGTCCCCTTCCCACCGCTGGTCGTAGGGCATAAAGGCCAAGGCTTGCAGCGCGCCGGTCCTGGCGTTTTCCAGCAGCTGCGCCATATCCACGCCGGTGCACTTCAGCGTGAGAGCATAAGGGCCCCCGGTTACATCCAGGGACTGCTTGACCTGCCCGTAGAAAAACGCCACCCACTGCTCCGCGCTGAGGCTGGACAGGGTACCGTCCCGCTGGCTGATCCAGGCCCGGTATTCGGGGGAAGGGGACAGCAGGTCCTCCGCTTTCTTCACGCTTGTTCCGAAGCCGTCATAGAGCAGCTCCTCCACAATGGCGCTCAGCACCCGGGTATCCTTGAAGGCCTTCAGGGAAGCGGCCGCGGCCTTTTTCACGGCGCTTTGCAATGCCTTGACGCTCTTGGCCGTAAACTCCCCCTCCGCCAGGGTCAAGGAAGCCTCCAGGTCATAGGCCCGGGTGTTTTCCAGCAGCCGCGCCAGATAGCCCTGCTTGTTTTCCCCCTGGTATTTTCCCAGGTCCTTCAGGCCGGGGTTGAAGCTCCGCAGCCGGAAGGCGTAAACCCCTTCCTTCTCCGGGTCCGCCTGTACGCCCTGGACGCCGGCCCGGTAAATGGCCAGCTGCCATTCGTCCGTAACGCCCTCTGCGCACTGGGTCAGCACAGCGGCGATTTTCTGTTCCATCTCGCCGGCGTTTTCGCTGACCGCCACGGAGGGCGCGGGGGTTGCCACGGGGGCCGCGTCCTCCCCGGGCTCGCCCTCCGCCGCTTCCCCCAACAGAACGTCCGGCTTCTTTTCATTTTTCAGCAGCGCCGAAAGGGGGAAGGTGGATACGAACTGGCTGTTTTCCGGGTCCACCAAGGCGAAATCCTCGGAGGCCCCATAGTCCTTCTCGTTCAGCATGCCAAAGCAGACCAGATCCGGCACGTTTTTCGTGTCCAGGTAGAAGGTCACGTGCATGGGGGTGGAAATCGTGGCCGAAAAAGCCTCGGTGTAAAGGAAGCCGTCCTTGGCGCCGATGATGCCGCATCCAAAGGGCAGCGCCAGCTCCTTGTCCCAAATAAAATCCATCAGCTCATGGTCGTACAGGATGATTTCCACGCCCATCTGCTTTTCGTCCTTGTCATAGGCCACGCTGACCAGGGCCAGCTCATAGGTCTCGCCGCCCACGGTAAAGGAGAAGGCGTTGGCGGCCCGGTCCTCCGCCGGTTCCGGCGCAAGGGCCTCAGCCGGCTCCTCCGTTGCCGCCGCCTGGGGGGCTAAGGGGGAGCTTTCCGGGGCGGGCTCAGGGGTTGCCTCTTCTTGGGGGCCTGCCGCCTCCTGGCCGGACAGCGGGATGCGCACCTCCCCCTCATCCCCCTGGATGGTAAAAACGCAATCCCCCAGAAGAACATCGCCGGACAGGCCAAAGAACAGCTCGTAGGGATTGCCGATATTGTCGCTGTTGCAATAGGCCCGCACCAGATCGCCGTTGGGCTGGATCAGCCGGGCGCCGTCATAGAGCTGATCGTTCGCCTTCTCCGCCTCTTTGCCAGGTCCGGGATAGGAGAAGGCTACCAGGTGGCCCTCCTTGCCGTCCATGAAGTTTTGGGGCACGTAGGGGGGCTGGTCCTCCAGGGTGGAAATGGTATACCGGACGCCCCCCAGCACAAAGGAAGCGCCGATGCCGGCAGCGGCTTCCTCCGCCTCCGGGGCCTCCTCCTCCGCCCCGCCGTGGGGGGCCTTGTCCAGGGAAACCACGACCCGCTCCCCCTCCACCCCGGTGGGGATCAGCAGCTGGGCGCCGCTCACCCCGTCGGCGGTTTTCCCTTCCAGAAAGTACAGCAGTTCAAAGCCGTCCTGCTGGGGTTTTGTACTGAATCCCTTGGTCTCATCGAAATCCACGCCCCGGACCCGCCAGGAATATGGCGCGTACTCGTCGCCCTCCGCGTCACGAAAGCGGATTTTCTCGCAGTGGGCTTCAATGTCCTCCGTTGAAACCGTCCCATAGGGCGAGATCAGCTTGACCATCACAATGGCTCCGCCGCTTGGCGCATCCGGATCATTGACCGTTTCCGGGTCTGTGGTGACCAGCGCCACGTCCAGGGTGTAGCTGAGCCAAGGGAAGATCGTGCCGGGCTCGGCCATTGCACCGAGGATAAGGGAAAGTACCAGCAGGAGGGTGAGGGACCATACCAGACCTTTGTTGATGCGGAGAGTTTCTTTCATAGTGATGCCCCTTTCGTTATTTGTATGGTATTGGTTGAAGCAGGATCAGGGGGATAGCGGCAGATGCGGATAAACGGCTTATACTGGCACTCATGTCTTGAATGCCCTATGATAGAATCACGGGACCCCACCGACAGCTTTTTTCTGAGTCCCCCGGCAGCTCTAGCGCACATTTGGAACATACAATTCTTCCGCGTCAGTCCGTGCTGGTTCTGCCGCTCCATCCATGCGCAGTAAAAGGATGCAGTCGGTCGTCTCCGCGCTCCGCGTTATCGTAAGACCGCCTTGTTGAGATACATGAACCCTATGTCCCCTCCGTAGTTGAGCAGCAAAACCAGCGTATCGCTTTCCTCCAGAACCCATCCGAACCACGGGCTGTTCCGGAACGTGGCCAGGAACTCGGGCGGCATGCCCAGCACAGTCAGCCCGGCCACGATCCGCTCGAGGCTGTCCGGGCTCGGCTCGCCGTATTCCAGCGACAGCTGTTCCTTCAAATCCGCGATGATTTGCTCCGCGTCGTCCGGCGGTTCCATCACCACCGCGTAGCTGACCACGGCGAGCCGGTCGTCCCTGAAGATGTAGCTTGGCTGCATGGTATAGCCGCCCATCGTCTCGTTATCGAAGGCGTAGAAGGCAAGATTGCCTTGCTGGACCGTCTGCGCCTCTCCCGCGCCCATCACCGCTATTACCTCCTCCGGGGTGGAGGCCCATGTCATGCCGTTGGGAAGCGCGGGTGCGGAGGTTTCCGCTTCCTTTTTGCGACATTCGGCCTCGTAGCGGTAGGTCCTGCCGGAGGAAAGGGTGCTGGCAACGGAAAGGGTCAAAACGCCGTTTTCATACCGGTAGGTTCCCTCGCAGGCGGTCAGCCCGATCCGGCTGTTTTGCGGGGTATCCACCGCGAAGCTCCCGTCGCCGGGGCTGACGGTGATAAGCTGGCTTTCCATATAGCCCGCCTGGGTGAAGGTATAGCTGCCGGTACCGTCGGCGTTGATGATGAATTCCAGCTCGATGGCGGGGCCGCCGCCCACAGGCTTGCCCTGTCCCTGCCACGCGCCGACAAGATCGGCGGGAATGGCGAAGGCGGGTTCCTCCGGAATGTATTCGAAGCCGATCTTGTTTTCTATGGCATACGCTTCGGCGAGCGAGCCCGGGGTAACGCGGAGCGTGATATCAGGACAGCCATAAAAGACGTCTTTGCCGATAGCCATAAGGCTGGCGGGAAGGGTGAGCGTTCTCAAAGCGACGCAGTCGTAAAACACGGTGTCCTCTATCTCGATCAGCCCCTCGGGAAGCTTGATATCCGTAAGTGCCGAACAGGAGATGAAGGCAGCCACCTCAATGAGCCTTACCGTAGAGGGGAGGTTTACGGAAGCAAGGGATGTACATTCTCCGAAGGCCATATTGGAGACGGTTGTCAGCCCCTCGGGAAGCGTGACCTCCCTCAGCGCGGGACTGGCGGCAAAGGCGTAGGGATTCAGCTCTGTAAACCCTTCTGGCAGTGAAACAGTTTCCAGCGCGGAGAGACAAAAAGCGTTATTCCCTATCGAGCGCAGTGTGGAGGGAAACTGTATGGCGCGAATCCCGGTTTCAATAAACGCGTTTTTATCGATCGCCGTCACGGGAGCGCCGCCCAGCGTGGCGGGAATCGTGACATCGACCTCGCTCCCGGTGTACGCCAGAATCACGGCGGCTCCGCTGCGCAGGCTGTAGGTGAAGTTCCCCTCGCTGAGCGACTGCGCCAGTGCGGTCATGCGCAGGCACAGCAGGAGAGCCAGCGGCATTGCCAGAATCCTTGTACGCTTTTTCATGGTTTTTCACTCCTATTCCGTGCCTATCAGATTGTTTATTGTGTTACCTTTTCCAGGAGCACCGCGAGCACGTTGCCCAGATATGCCGTGTGCCCGCCCGCAGGCGGCTGAGAAGCAGCCCTCCTACACCCCTGCCCCAACCAGCGCCGGTTCGTTTACATAAACCACCTCAACAGCCCCGTCCTTCATCGCCACAGCGATCAACGTGTAACCGTCCTCTAGCGCCCAGCCGTACCACGCGCCATCCGCAAAGGCCGATGTGAAATCGCCCTCTGTACCTGTCTGGGCGAGGGCCGCCGTGATCCGCTCCGGGGTTTCAAGCGTAGGATCACCGTGCTCTTGCGCCAGAGCGTCCCGTAAGCTCTTCAGCCGCGCCGACATATCGCCGCCGTCCCCGAGCGTATGGAAGCGGATTGCCACAAGTTGCCCATCCTTCAGGAGATAGCCGCCCTGCATCGGCAGGTCGTGCAGCGTGATCTGGTCGAGGGTGCATACCATGATGTCGTCGTGGAAGGATACCTGTGGATTCGCTTCATATTCCTTCGAGATAATCGTTTTCAGCGGTGACATCCATGTGATGTCGCCCCGGAAGGTGAACGGAGGGACAAACATCTGGCTTTCATCAAGATAAGCTCTGAATAACTCCCAGCTAAGAAATTTGGTATTGCCCGTGAATAACGCCTTGCCCTCGCCCGTCAGCCCAAGGGTGAAGTCGAAGCCGCACGCCACCTGGGTGACGTTCGTCCAGTTCTCCACGGCGCATTGCCAGTACTCGTTATCGCCGGCCGCTACGACCGTTCCATCCTTTTTAACACCCACTGTCGAAGTGGTGGAAGACGCGATTTGCGTGATATCCGTCCAGCCCTCCACGCTACATTGTCCGGTAGAATTGTCGCCGGCCGCCACGACCGTTCCATCCGTCTTAAGCCCTATCGTACAGCCATAGCCGCATGCGACCTGCGCAATGTCCGTCCATCCCTCCACATTGAGTTCCCCGCTGTATGGATTGCCGACCGCGACGACCGTTCCGTCCGCTTTCAGGCCAGCCGCATGGCCTAATAAGTTGCTCGCGATCTGCACAATGTCCGTCCAGCCGTCCAAAT
>JARKQO010000585.1 GCA_029974855.1 Eubacteriales bacterium | reverse complement strand
GAATATCGGCTTTCCCAGCCGGGAGCTGTACTCAGTCTGCGACCGGCAGGAGAACTTCTATATGCTCGGCTCCATGGGCATGGCCTCTTCCATCGGCCTGGGCCTGGCCCTGGCAAAGCCCAAGAGAAAGGTGATAGTTCTGGACGGCGACGGCTCGGTTCTCATGTACCTGGGGACCCTGGCCACCATTGCCCTGCACGGCCCGAAAAACTTTCTGCTGGTGATCCTGGACAACTGCTGCTACGGCTCCACAGGCTCGCAGCCCACCTGCACATGCTACTGCACCGACCTTGCCGCGGTCGCCCGGGGGGCAGGGGTCAGAGAGGTGGAAAAGGCGGGCGACCCCGAAGCTCTGACCAGGGCCCTTCAAGGGCAGGGCGTGGTGGTAGCGAAGGTGGAGGCGGGCAATGCCAGCGTCCCCATAATCGACCTTGGCCCAGAGCAGATAATCGAAAGGTTCATCCGATCCGCTCTATCGGCGGAGCCATCCTGAACGATCCATCCAGAATCCTATTTTTCAGCTCCTCGGATAGCTTCCCAGCTCTGAGCCTGTCCGACTGGCGCAGGACCACCGGCACAGAGCGGACACTTCCCGAAGAGGTCTTCATCTGCAGGGCACCCAGGCGGCAGCGGAAGGCGCTGTTGGGACACTCGGTCACGCACAGGCCGCAATGAAAGCAGAGCGACCCATCCCGGGTGGCCACCCGTGCCTCCTGATCGTAGCGGACGGCCCTCATGGGGCAGGCCATCTCCACCAGACATCTTCTGCATCCCCTGCACCATTCAGGGTCGAACTCCACCTCCAGGTCCACGTCCTCTCCCCAGACATCTCCATAATTTGCCTGGCCTATCACCGTCCGGGTGTTTATGTCATTGACCGGCAGGGCGATCTCCCGATCTCTGCGAGCGATCTCCTCCAGGATGGTGGAGCTGATCACCGGGACGGGCACAGCCAACGAGCAAATGCACTCCGGCCCCAGGCCGGTGACAAATCCGCCCATATACTCCGCAGTCATATGATGCATATCCGCAAACCCGGATAGATTTGGCCTATCCCGACTGCTGCGTGTTCCCGTGCCCAGGACGTAGCCCTCTGCACCGTTGAGGAGAATGCGCGTTCCTATGCCAATCGTCTCCAGCAGGGGATCGTTCTTCAGGGGATTGATCTGGCCGCAGCCGGAGAAGGTGGCCCCCTGACAGTGAGGCTCAAAGCCCCGGGCATGAAAGATGGTCCTGACCGGGCGGGAGCCGGGGTTGACAAAGGCGGAGTAGTTCTTGAAGGCATGGCGGGAGCCGAACATCCGGGCCTGGGGCATATCCTCCAGCCCCACCTCCGCCTGCAGCAATCCTCCCTCGTCCTTCTGGACCTCCAACTGAAACGTCTTTCCCTCCACCAGATCCCGAAATAGATGGCCTCCGCCGTAATCCGGCCGGTCGCGGCTGCAGGCAGTCCCGAATACGATCAGATCCAGTAGCCCCAGGTTCTCAT
>JARKQO010000076.1 GCA_029974855.1 Eubacteriales bacterium | reverse complement strand
CTGGCCCACCTTCACCCGGGCCACATTGTTGGTCAAAGGCAGGCAGCCGTACTTGGTCATCTCCGCCACCAACTGGGAGAAGTTGCTCTCCGGCTCGGTGCGGTCATGGTTGCCCACCACCCCGAAAACCCCAAGCCGGGCCTGGATGGCGGGGGCGTCGCGGAAAAACTGGATGGCCCCGTCGCTGTCCTGGGCATAATCCCCGCCCAACAGCACCAAATCCGGGCTGAGGCCGTTGATGGTGTTGATGAGGTTTACCACCCGGCTCTGGGAAAAGAACGGCCCCTGGTGGATGTCGCTGACAAAGACGATCCGCATGCCCTTGAGGTTGGGGTGGAGGTTTGCCACCTGCACCGGGCGTTCCTCCACCGTCAGGCGGCTGGCCTCCCAAAAGGGATAGGCGATCATGGCCAGAAGCGCCAAAAAGGTGAGGACCCGGGAGAAGGAAATCCTTCTGCGGGGCGGCTGGCGGTATTTGAGCGGATAGCGCGGCATCCTCTTCCCCCTCGCGTCGTTGACAGGTGGTTTCGCTGTATTGTACACTAGGTCCATCCTCATTGACAAGGGTGTGAACCCATGGCCAACCAAAACCGGCCTCCGAAAAAACCTTCCCTTGGCGCCCCTTCTCCCAAAGCCTTGCCGGGCTTTCGGGCCATCGGGGCCACCCCCTACCTCTCCCCTGTGCCCTCGGTGCTGGTGGGCTGCGCCGACCCTGAGGAAGGCCTGGGGCCCAACCTGATCACCGTGGCCTGGGCGGGCATCTGCTGCTCCCGCCCGCCCATGCTGTCCATCAGCCTGCGGCAGGAGCGCCACAGCTACGGCATCATCCGGCGCACCGGGGAGTTCACCGTGAATTTGGTGGGGGAAAAGCTGCTGCAGGCCATGGACTATTGCGGCGTCAAAAGCGGCCGGGATCTGGATAAGTTCGCCGCTTTGGGGCTTACCCCCGTCCCGGCGCCGTTTTTGGCCGTGGCCCCCGCCCTGGGGGAAAGCCCGGCCTTTCTCTGCTGCCGGGTAAAGGAGGTCCTTCCCTTGGGCAGCCATGATCTTTTTCTGGCGGAGATCCTTCAGGTCTGCGTTCAGGAAGCCTTTTTTACCGATTCAGGGGCCATTGACGAGCAGGCCATGAAGCTGGTGGGTTATGTCCACGGCAAGTACAGGGCTTTGGGCCCGGAGCTGGGCTTTTTCGGCTTCTCCGTAGCCGGGCAAAAGGCCTTGGAGCGCCGCATGCCCAAGGGCTCCGCCTAACCCTGGGCCGCCTTTTTTCCGGCCTTCTTCCCCACTGCCTCCAGCTCGATAGCGTACATCTCCCGCATGCGGCTCAGCAGCTCCTCCACAATGCGCAGCTTCTCCTGGTTGGCCGGGATCTGGGGATCATACTCCACCCCCTTGCCGATGAACAAGGTGCGCAGCCTCCTGCTGGCGTAAATGGGCACAAACACCGCCCGCTTCCCGGTTTTGGCATAGTAGGCCGGCCCCAGCATAGCAAAGCCCGTGTACATCCTCCCCACCCCCTGGGAAACGTATCCCCTCTCCCCGTAGGCGTGGTCCTCCCCGGCCTCGGGGAAGATCAAAATGTTGTCCTCCGCCTCCATGGCCTGGACGGTTTGGCGAAAGGTCTGCATCAGCTTTCGGGGTTCGTTTTGGTATACGGGGATGCTCTCGATGCTTTGAAAAACCCAGTGAAAAACCGGATACAGCAGCCCCCGGATCAGGGGGCGCTTCCATCTCTCCGGCAGCCATTTCTGCCTTTTCATGGTGCCCTGATACATATGCTCCACAATGGCTTCCTTTTCCATCATGTCGCTGGCGCTCCAGGGCCGGAAGGAAATGGGCACGTACAGGTTGGCCACCACCGGGCCGTACAATTCCCCGTGGTTGCACACCAAAATCATGCTGCCGTCCTGGTACCCGGCCACGTTCTCCTTGCCCACCACCTTGTGGTAGTACAAAGGGCGGCAAAGGATGATCAGCGCCTTGAGGCCGTAGCGGTTTTTGTGGCGCTTCACCACCACCCGGTCCAGCTGCTCCTTCATGGCGGGGTTTTTCAGCCCCTCCTCCGTGAGGGTCAAAAAGCGGGCCAGCTTGGCAAAATAGCGGTTGTTCACCGGAAAGTGCAGCACGCTTCCAAAGGCCACCAGCAGCAGCAGCATGGGGGGCAAAATCATCAAGGGCCGGAAGCTCCCCAGCAAGGATTGCAAGTCCATGCCGGCCCAGTTTTTGCCCCAGGGGGCGGAGAGCAGGGTAAGCAAGGCCAAGGCCAGCATCTGCCCTCCCAAAATGCTGAGCTGGGCATGGGCCCGCCGCACCTGGGCATAGCCGTCCAGCCGGTTGTCCAGGCCGTAGCGGGCCACGCTGGTCATGAGCCTTTCCATCTCCGCCAAACAGGTGGCGGACACCGTGGCCCCCGCCATGGACAGGGCCAAAGCCAGGTTGTTCATCAGCAAATCGGGCCCATGGCCCAGCTGCCGGTAAAAGAGCACCAGGCCGGAAATCCACAGGAACAGCCCCGCCAGCAGCAGCTGGGCGGCCGCCGGGCGGCGGTCTTGCATCTTGCCCAAAATCCAGTCCGTGCCCTTTTGCAGCAGCAGCGTCAGGCACAGGGCCAAGCCCAGGCTGGCCAGCAGCTCCCCCATGGCCAGGCCCACAAAGGTGTATACCATCACCAGGGTGATCTGCAAGGCCAGCAAAATCAGGCGGTGAAACCGCTCAAAGGTCTGGTAGGCCCCGATGCCGTGAAGCCCCTTGGCGGCGCTGCCCATGGCCTGTTGGTCCGGGGGCGGCGGAGGCGCCTCCGCGCCCAAAGTTTTGCGCTCCCGCCACAGGCCGTAGCCCTCCAGGGCAGCCCCCAGGGCAAAGCCCCCCAGCATCTGCCAGGCCGCCTGGATGCTGGGGATGTTCCAAAACAGAATGGCCGCCACGATGCCCAGGGGCAAAAGCTCCAGCAGCGCCGCAAACAGCACGAAAGCCTTCTGCCCCACCCGGTTTCCCATCTTTCTTTCCACCAGGCGGCGGAGCAGGCTCCCCCGCAGGATCATCAGCAGCACTAAGGAAAAGATGATCCACACCGTTTCAATTTGCAGCGCGGCGGGGTACACCGCCAGCAAGAACAGGTTGCAAAGAAGCATGAAGGCCAGCAGCAGCGCCCCCAGGACCCGCATGCCCCCGGGAAGCCCCCGGCTGCCGCGCCCCATCAGCAACCCCGTCAGCTCCACGCCGATCAGGCCGCTCATCATCAGCGCGCCGCCGATGACCGCGGGGATGGACAGGGCACTGCTGATCATCATGCAATACATGTAGTGGTATTGGGTGCTCAGGGACATCAGCACCAGCATCCCCCGGCGGGAGGAGCCCGCCCCGGGACTGTGAACCTCTGTGTGCATGGGGGGTCGCTCCTTTCCCACCAATGGCCTTTCCCGCTTATTGTAGCACAGGTTCTCCCGCAGCGGCAAGGAGTGCGAAGAGGCCTTTATTCCACAAGCGTAAGCAGCTTTTCCAGGGTTTTCAGGCTGCGGCAGGTCATGGGCAGCGAAAGCTTCTCCAAGGAGGCCGCAGCCTTGGTGAGCCGGATGCTTTGGTGGCACAGCAGATAAATGTCCCGCCCCCGGGCCACCATCCGGTCTTTTTCCTGGGGGTAAGGGGCGGGCAGCGTCTGCCGGTTAGAAAGGGGCTCTTGCAGCAAATAGCAGTACAGGCTTTCCGCTCCGGCGGCTTCCTCCCGGGCCAGGGCGATTTCCTGGGGAGAAAAGGGAACCCCCTTCACCAAGGCGGCCAGCTCCAGGCTGGTACGCAGGATTACCGGGCTTGCAAAGCCAAAGGTCATCAGGAAGGCCTCCCCAATCTCCCGCCCAAGGGCGGCTTCCTCCTTGGGGGATTCAAACAAAGCGTTCCCGCTTTGGATGTAGGTGCGCACTCCCTCCAGCCCCAGTCCCCGGAGCATGGTCCTCAGGGCCTCCATCTCCACCCGGTTTTTTCCTCCTACGTTCAGCCCCCGAAACAGCGCCACATACCGCATTGTGATCCCCCTTTCCCTTGCGCCTGGGCCGCAGGCATCCCTTTCCTTCGTGCGCGTTGCCCATTGTTTTTCCGGCCAGGTTTCGTCCATTGTTTCCCGTGACACATTCCGGGGTCCCGGAAGATTTTTCTTTCCATGGCCCGGGCCATTGACTTTTATCCGAATCCGGCTAGACTTATGAAGGATTCCAGCGAGGGGATGCCGCTGGTGCGGG
>JARKQO010000572.1 GCA_029974855.1 Eubacteriales bacterium | reverse complement strand
TTTATTGGTTCTATTGTATGCCGCAGGGATGTCTTTGTCAAGAGAATTTTCACATTCCTTTGCAAAAACCACCCGGGGGACGGCGGGATCCGGACCAGAGGCCCTTATCGGGCCTCCTCCCAGGCCCGCATGGCCAGAATGGTCTGCTCCATCAAGTGCTCCAGCTCCCAGCCCAGCATCTCCGCGCCCCGCTGGATCACCTCCCGGGAGCAGCCCGCGGCAAAGCTGGGGGTCTTGTACTTCTTTATCAGGGACTTCACCTCCAGGTCTTGTACGCTTTTGGAGGGGCGAATCAAAGCCGCCGCGCCGATGAGGCCGGTAAGTTCGTCCACCGCGTAGAGCACCTTTTCCATGGGGTGCTCCGGCAGGATGTCCACGGTGATGCCGTAGCCGTGGCTGGCCGTGGCGCGGATCAGCCGTTCCGGCAGGCCATGCTCCCGCATGATCTCCTGCTGCTTCAGGCAGTGTTCCCCGGGATACCGCTCAAAATCCAGGTCGTGGAGCAGGCCCACCAAGGCCCAGAAATCCGCCTCCTCCCCGTAGCCCAGGGTCCGGGCGAACCAGCGCATCACAAATTCCAGGGTCTGGGCGTGTTGTAAGTGGAATTCCTCCTGGTTGTATTCCATGAGCAGCGCCCAGGCGGCCTCCCGGGTCAGTTCCTTCATGTTCCTCTCTCCTTGCTTGTATGGTGTCTCCCGGGCTGCCTACACGTAGTACATGTAGCCTTCCTGGGGGGATTCCTTTTCGGCCTCCCGGGCCAGCTGCAGCAGGGAAACACCCCGCAGCTGCCCTTCCAGGGCCTGGTTCATGGGGGTGAACAGCAGATTTCGCATGGCCTTTTCAATGCCCGGGGCGGCGGAAGGCACCGTGTCCTCCACCGCCTCCAGCAAAGCGGTTTCCGTGGCCCAGAGAACCTCGTAGGCGGAGATTTCCTCCGGAGGCCGGGCCAGGAGATAGCCCCCCTGGGCCCCTTTGATGGAGCCTACCAGCCCGGCGCGCCTCAGCAGGGAAAACACCTGCTCCAGATAGATTTTGGAGATGTCCAGCCTCCGGGATAGGGCCAGCAGCGTTACGCTTTCGGTTTGGTTGGCGCTTTGCGCCATGTGGATCATACAGGCCAGGGCGTAGCGGCCCTTGGAAGATATTTTCATGGGAAGAACTCCTTTCCTGGAACATATACACAAATAAAGCATATATGTTTAGAACATTATATAAGAAAAGTGGGGGAAAGTCAAGGGAGTTTTTGGAAAGGTCCGTTCTCCCCCGGCCCCCTCTAGGATGCGAAAAAGGCCCGGGGGAGCCGCCGCTCCCCCGGGCCTTCAGGTCTTTTCCTATCCTCAATTCAACACATAGGGCACCGTAATAATGGCGATATGCCGGTCGTGGAGCATGCGGCGGCGCAGGGCATACCCGGTCTGGTTGTGGAAGATGTTCTTCCAGGCGGAATCCACCACAAACTGGGGCACCACCACGGTGATCATGTCCCCGGGCTGGGAGGCGTGCTCCTCAGACTCCAGGTATTCCATCAAAGGGCCGATAATCTCCCGGTAGGGGGAGTATTTGATGATCAGCGGGATGGTCATGCGGCACTCCTCCCACTTTTTGCGCAGGGCGTCGGCCTTCTCCTCATCGATGGCCACGTTGAAGGCCACCAGGTTGATATCCGCGCTCAGGGCCCGGGCGTAGTTGATGGCCTTCAGGGAGGCTTTGTTCAGGCTGCTGATCACCACGATCATGTGCTTGTTGAGCCCCAGGAATTTGGTTTCCTTAGCCACCGCCTCCGGGGACAGGGCCAGCTGGCGGCTGATGTCCTTGTAGTGATGATGGGTCAGCTTCATCAGGCTCACCAAAATGGCGATCAGCAGCAGCGAGATCCATGCCCCCTGGGAGAACTTGCTCTCCGCGATGAACAAAAAGGCCACCAAGGAGAGGACGGAGCCGAAGCCGTTGACCAAGGCCTTGTGCTTCCAGCCGGGGCCCTTGGTGCGCAGCCACCGGGCCAGCATGCCGGTTTGGGACAGGGTGAAGGAGATGAACACCCCCACAGAATACAGGGGCACCAGGGAATGAGTCTTGCCCCCGAAAAGGACCACCAGCACCCCCGAGGCGATGCCCAAGGCGATGATGCCGTTGGAGAAGCTCAGCCGCTCCCCCCGCATGGAGAACTGCCGGGGGGCATACCCGTCCCGGCCCAGCAGGGACATCAGCATGGGCAGATCCGCATAGGCGGTGTTGGCGGCCATAATCAAAATGATGGAGGTGGCCCCTTGCAGCAGGTAGAACATGAAGCCGTTGCCAAAGATCTGCCGGGAGATTTGGGACAGCACGGTGAACTCGTGGTTGGGCACAGCGTGGAACACTGTGGCCATGAAGGAGGTGCCCCCGAAGATCAGCACCACGCACAGGGCCAGGAGCGCCAGCACCTGCTTGGCGTGCTTTTGGGCAGGCGCCTTGAAGTTGGGGATGGCGTTGCTGACCGCCTCCACGCCGGACAACCCGGCGCAGCCAGCGGCAAAAGCCCGCACCAGCAAAAAGAAGGTGAGCTCCTCGCTGGCCTTGGGAATCTCCATGAGGGCCTCGGGCTGATAGCCCAGAATGAAAACCTTCACCGCCCCGGTGAGGATCATGGCCAGCATGGAAAAGATGAACACATAGGTGGGAAAAGCGAATACCCGCGCCGACTCCCGGACACCCCTCAGGTTTACCAAAGTCATAAAGAGAATGAAGCCTACGGAGATATGGACGCTATAGGGATACAAGGAGGGGAAGGCGGAGATGATGGCGGCGGTACCCGCGGAAATGCTGACGGCCACGGTGAGGATGTAGTCGATGACCAAAGAGGAGCCGGCCACCAGACCTGGAATTTCCCCCAGGTTTTGGTGGGCCACGGTGTAGGAACCGCCGCCGTTGGGATAGGCGTCAATGGTCTGCCGGTAGGAGAACACCAGAATCATCAGCAGCACCACGATGACCACGGCCACATAGAACAGGGATTGGTACGCCAGCAGGCCCACCGCAATCACCAGCACCCATAGAATTTCCTCCACGGCGTAGGCCACGGAGGAGATGGCGTCGCTGGCCATGATGGGCAAGCCCCAGAACACGTTGAGTTTTTCGTGGTGGAGCTCCTCGGTTTTCAGCGGCTTCCCCAGAAGAAGCCGTTTTAGTTTCCCGGACACAGGATGACACTTCCTTCAATGATATCGCTTAAGAGCGACACATTATAGCATGTCCCCGAGAAAAAAGACAGATGGAATTTTAGGGCTAAAAGCCGCCAAAAAAAGGGTGGATTTCTTCACTGAAAAAGCGGCAGCGTCACGCTGATCTCCGTGCCCCGGCCCGGGGCGCTTTTCAGGCTCAAAGAGCCCCCATGGGCCGCCGCCGCGTGCTTGACGATGGACAGCCCCAGGCCCGTACCCCCGGTCTTTTTGGAATGGGAAGCGTCCACCCGGTAGAAGCGCTCAAAAACCCGGCTTTGGTGCTCCTTGGGAATGCCCATCCCGGTGTCGGCCACGGTGAGGAGGGCCTGGCCCTCCTGCCGGGCCACAGTGACGGTTACGCTGCCCCCGGGCTTGTTGTATTTGATGGCGTTATCCAACAGGTTGCGGAGCATCTCGTAGAGCATGGTTTCCCTGCCATGCACCCAGGTATCCGGGGCCTGTACGCTGACCGCCACCCGGGCCTGGGCCGCCTTCTCCTCCAGAGCCCGGGCCGCTTCCCGGGCCACCTGGGCCAGGTTCACCCGCTGGGTGAAGGCCTCGCCCTGGGCCTCGTCCAACTGGGACAGCAGCAAAATGTCATCGATGAGGGCCAGCAGCCGGGCCGCCTCGCTATGTATGCGGGCCGCGAACTGCTGTAGCTCCGGCTCCTGTACCATGCCCCCGGCGATCATCTCCGCATAGCCGGAGTTGCTGGGGAGGGGGGTTTTCAGCTCATGGGTCACATTGGCGGTGAACTCCCGGCGCATCCGCTCTCCCAGGGCCCGCTCCGTCACGTCCAGCAGCAGCACCATGGCCCCGCCCCCGGCGGCGGGGCTGAACAGCACCTGGTAGACCCGGCCCAGGTGCTGGTATTCCGCCTGGGCATATTGGCCCTTCAGGGCCCCCTGGACCCGGGCGGACAGCTCCACATCCCGGAACAGCTCCAGCACGCTTTTGCCCGCCATGTCCCCTTGGTGGTCAAAGGCCGCCAGAGCGCTTTGGTTGACGGAAAGGATCATACCCTTGGGGTCCACCAAAGCGATGCCCTCCCGCATGCTGCTGATGATGGCCTGGGTGGTTTTGCCGCCGCGCTGAAGGTCCTCCAGCTGGGCCTGGATCTGCCGGCGCTGCCTGCCGATGGTGCGGGCAAAGGGGGCCAGCTCGTCGTAAGGAACGGCCAAAGCCTCCTCCGGGTCCAGGCTGTTGATGGGGGCCACGATGCTTTGGGTGAGCCGGCGGGCCAGCAGCTGGCTCAGCAGCAGCAGGCCCAGGAGGATCAACGCCGCATAGGGCAGAATACCGTAGAATAGGCCCAATATGCTGCTGGCGGTTTTGGCCAGGCGCAGCACGCTGCCGTCCTCCAGGCGGAGGGTATAATAGTAGGTTTCCTGCCGCAGGGTGGAGGAGAAGCGCTTGCTCTCCCCTGCCCCCTGGGCCAGGGCCTGGAGGACCTCCTGGCGGTCCCCGTGGTTGCCCATGGCCTGGGGGCTCTCGTCGTCGTCATAGATCACAGACCCGTCCGGGGCCACCAAGGTAACCCGCATATCCGCGGGGGAGAGGGAGGCGTAGGCCTGGGGATTCTTGTCCAGGATATCCTTGAAGACCCAGGCCCGCTCCTTCAGCTCTTTCCGCACAGAGGCGGAGAGCTGCCCGTAAAAAGCGCCGCAGAGGGCCGCGGTGCCAAGGAGAAGCCCCAGCACCGAAAGCAGCATCATGCTCCGCAGAATCTTCTTTTTCATCCCCCTGCCTCCATTTTGTAGCCCACGCCCCGGACGGTCTGAATCTGCCCCCCTGCCGGGCCCAGCTTCTGCCGCAGGGATTTGATATGCATGTCCACGGTGCGGCTGGCAAGGTCCGCGTCAATGCCCCAAATCCGCTCCATCAGCCGCTCCCGGGAAAGGACGATGCCGGGGTTTTGGGCCAGGTAGTGCAGCAGCTCGAACTCCGTATAGGTAAGCGCCACCTCCCGGTCCTGGGCGGTGACGCTGCGCCGGTCCACAGAGAGGCGGATATCCCCCACGGTGAACTGGGAGCCGTTCTCTCCAACCGTGCGGCGCAGCACCGCCTTCACCCGGGACAGCAGCTCCATCACGGAAAAGGGCTTGGTGACATAATCGTCCGCCCCCAAATCCAGGCCGCGAATTTTCTCGTGCTCCTGGCCCTTGGCGGTAAGCAGAATAATCGGCAGCTTCCGGGTGGCTTCAGCAGCCCGCAGCCGCTTCAGGATGGAAAGGCCGTCCTCCCCGGGGAGCATGATGTCCAGCAGGACAAAGTCCGGCGGATGGGCGGGAAGCGCGTCCCAAAAGCTCCGGGCCTCGGCAAAGCCCTCCGCCTCAAAGCCGGCGGAGCGCAGGGCGTAGCACACCAGCTCCCGGATGTTGTCGTCATCCTCCACCAGGGATACCCGAAGCATGACCTCGCCTCCTAGATTCAACTGGACGCCCTGTCCGGCTTATGAGGTAAGATTATTGGCGAAGTGGACAATCATGGCTGCCAAAACGGACTTCCCGCGCTCCGCCGCCAGCCCGCAGAGCCATCCTATGAGATAGATGGTCAAAGCGCCGCCCAAAGGCGTTGTGAGGTTTATCCACAGGCTGCCCATAAAATACCAGCCCGGGCAATGGAGCAGCACAAACAGCAAGGCGGTGACGCTGTTTGCTAGCAGAAAGGAATGCCTTTCCCTCAAGGCGGTGTAAATGGCCCCGCGCATGGTGAACTCCTCAAAGATCGGGGCAATCACAATGACGTTGACCAGGGGAAAGGTCAGCTCGCTTGGAAGCAAGGGGGTCCGTTTCATGAAATGGCCGGCGGCGTTCAACACAACCAGGAACCCACCGATGGCGCACCCCCAGGGAAGGTATTTCCTCCATAGGTGAAAATGAAACAGGCTCCGGACTTTGCGTCCGGATCGTCTGACCAGCCAAAGGGAGGGAAGGATCCAAATCAGCACCTTCGCCAGCGTCCAATACAGAAAGTTCCCCCCAGGGGTCGCGAAAAACGCCATATGCCCGGTGATGGCCAGCTTCAGGACCCACGCGGCAACCCACAGGACCATGAGAAAGGCAAACATAAGAATCCAGGCATAGCTGCCGGTAGATGCTTCGGGGGGATTGCTGATGGTCTGGTTCTCTTGCATATTCTCACCTCGCCCATGGGTGGGCGTCAACTTCTGATGCGCGCTTCCCTAGAGCACCTGGGCGTTCTGGTGCTTCCCCGTGATGGAGAAGATCACCCATTCCGCCACGTTCACCGCATGGTCCCCGATGCGCTCGAAATACTTGGCAATCTGCATCAGGTCAAAGGCCTGCTCCCCGTTGTCGGCGTTTTCATGGACCAGGCGGATCAGGTCCTTTTTCACGGTGAGGTACAGCTCGTCCACCACGTCGTCCTGGCCGATGACCCACTGGGCCAAGGCCAAATCCTTGCGCACATAGGCGTCGATGCTGCCGGTAACCATCTGGCTGGTGGCGCTTGCCATCTGGCTGATGTGCTCCAGCTTTTGAATGTAGGGCTTCTCGGACAGGTATACGCACAGCTCCGCGATGTCCGCCGCCTGGTCCCCGATGCGCTCCAAATCCGTGATCATCTTCAGCGCCGTGGAGATGAGGCGCAAATCCCGGGCCACGGGCTGCTGCCCCAGCAGGAGCTTCAGGCACAGGCTTTCGATTTCCTTTTCCTTCTCGTCGATGATGGAGTCGCTTTCGGCGATTTTTCGGGCCGCGGGCAGGTCCTGCTCCTGGAGGGCCTTCACCGCCTGGGCAATGGCGTTTTCCACCAAAGCCCCCATTTCGATCAGGTGGTTGTTGAGCTGGGTCAACTGCTCGTCAAAACGGCTGCGCATCATCCAAACCTCCCTGTGATGTAGTCCTCCGTGCGCCTGTCATGGGGCATGGAGAAGATGGACTCGGTGGCGTCATACTCGATGACCTCTCCCAGCAGGAAGAAGGCGGTTCGGTCGCTGATCCGGGTGGCTTGCTGCATGTTGTGGGTTACGATGATTATACTATATTTTTCCCGCAGCGTCAGCAGCAGCTCCTCAATTTTCCCGGTGGAGATGGGGTCCAAAGCGCTGGTGGGCTCGTCCATCAGCAGCACCTCCGGGGATACAGCCAGGGCCCGGGCGATGCAAAGCCGCTGCTGCTGGCCCCCGGAGAGGCCCAAGGCGGATTTTTTCAGCCGGTCCTTCACCTCGTCCCAGATGGCCGCGTCCCGCAGGGACCGCTCCACAATCTCGTCCAGCTCCAGCCGGGAGCGAACCCCGTGGGTGCGGGGGCCAAAGGCGATGTTGTCGTATACACTCATGGGGAAGGGGTTGGGCTTTTGGAACACCATGCCCACCCGCTTGCGCAGCAGGCTGATGTCCATGCTCCCGTAGATGTCCTCCCCGAAGAGCTTGGCCTCTCCGGTGATCTTGCACCCCTCCACCAAATCGTTCATCCGGTTCAGGGTTTTCAGCAAGGTGGACTTGCCGCAGCCCGAAGGGCCGATGAAGGCGGTGATCTGCCCCACCGGAATGCCCAAGGACACGTCCTTTAGGGCCTGAAAAGAGCCGTAATACAGGTTCAAATGGTTGATGTCAAATACGTTCATGCTTTGCCTCCCATACGCTTGGCGATAGCCCCGGACAGGGCGTTGATGCCCACCACCACCAGCAATAGCACCACCGCCGTGGCGTAGCCCTCGTCGGTGTGAAGCCCCTCGCTGGAGAGGGCATACATGTGCACGCTGAGGGTGCGGGCGGAGGCCATGGGGCTTTGGGGAATCTGCGCCACCGTGCCGGAGGTGTAGATCAGCGCGGCGGTTTCCCCCACGATGCGGCCAATGGCCAAAATAACCCCCGCCAAAATGCCGGGCATGGCGGAGGGCAGCACGATTTTGAACACCGTGCGCAGCTTGCCCGCCCCCAGGCCAAAGGAGCCCTCCCGGTAGGAATCCGGCACGGAGAGCAAGGCTTCCTCGCTGGAGCGGATGATAAGGGGCAGAATCATGATGGAAAGGGTAAAGGCCCCGGCCAGCACCGAGAACCCCCAGCCCAGGTAGGTGACGAAGAACAGTAGCCCAAACAGGCCGTACACGATGGAGGGGATGCCCGAGAGGGTTTCCGTGGTAAGGCGCACCAAGGTCACGGCCCGGTTGCCCTTTTTGGCGTATTCCACCAGGTAGATGGCCGCGAACACCCCGAAGGGCACCGCGATCAGCAAAGACAGCAAAGTCATGAGCACTGTGGAGATCAAGGCCGGGGTGAGGGACACGTTCTCGCTGTTGTAGGTAAGGGCGAACAAAGAGGGCTTGATGTGGGGGATGCCCCGCACCAGAATGAACCCCACCAAGAACACCAGCACCCCCAAGGTTAAAAAGGCCGCGCCCCAGGTGAAGGCTGCCAGGATGGTTTCCGAAAGCTTTTTTCTCATGGGCTCTTCCTCCCCTTTAAGGCGGAAAAGCTGAGGTTGATCAGCAAAATGAACACAAACAGCACCACCCCCGTGGCGATGAGGGCCCCCCGGTGGAGATCGGCGGCGTAGCCCATCTCCAGCACGATGTTGGCGGTAAGGGTCCGGGCGCCCTTCAGCAAGGAGATGGGCATGCGGGCCTGGTTCCCCGCCACCATGATCACCGCCATGGTTTCCCCGATGGCCCGGCCCACCCCCAGCACCACCCCCGACAGCAGGCCGGATTTGGCTGCGGGCAGCACCACAAAAAACACGCTGCGAAAGTGCCCCGCCCCCAAAGCCAGGGCCCCCTCGTAATAGGCGAAGGGCACCGCCCGCAGGGCGCTTTCCGCGATGCCGATGACCGTGGGCAAGATCATGATGCCCAACAGCACCGAGGCGGAGAGGATGCTGTTGCCCATCAAAGGCACGATGGCCGCCATGCCGAAGAAGCCGTACACCACCGAGGGAATCCCCGCCAGCAGGTCCACCCCGGGCTTCATGGCGCGGTACAGCCCCTTGGGGCACGCCCAGGCCAAAAACACCGCCGTGAGGACGCCGATGGGAACCCCGATCAAAATGGCCCCTGCCGTCACATACAAACTGCCCACGATCATGGGCAAGATGCCAAAGGCCGGGGGGATGTCCGTGGGGGACCAATCCGTACCCAGCAAGAAATCCCCGGCCCCTATTTTGCCAATGGCGGGAAGGCCATTGGCAAATAGGAACAGGCAGATCAGCAGTACCGCTAAAGTGGAAAGGAGCGCTGAGCCCAAGAACACAGCGCCCATGAGGGTTTCCTTAAACTTCTTCATTGAATCAACTCGCTCCAGGAGGTAGTCTCCCCGATGAAGATGGACCGGACCTGGTCCTTGGTGAGGTTGGTGGCGGGGTTGGCCCGGTTCACGATCACCGCGATGCCGTCCAAGGCGATGGCCACGGGGGTGAGCTCAGCCTTTTCGCTGTCCTTCAGCTCCCGGCTGGCCATGCCGATATCGGCGGTGCCTTCCAGGGCCGCGTTCATGCCGGCGGAGGAGTCGCTTTGCTGAATCTCCAAAGTGGCGTTGGGGTTCACCAGCAGGTAGGCCTCCTTCAGCTTCTCCATCACAGGGGTCACGGAGGAGGAACCGGCCACCACCAGCTTGCCCGAGGGGGCCGAACCGGCGTAGGGGGCCGCGGCGGTATCCACGGGGATGTAGTGGTTCTTCTGGATCAGGGCCTGTCCCTCCTGGGAGAGGATGTAGGCCATGAAATCCTGGGCCAGCTCGGAGGCTTCGCCCTTGGTGGCCAGGTAGAAGGGGCGGGACACGGTGTAGGTACCGTTTTGCACGTTTTCGGCGGTGGCCTGGGCCCCGTCAATGTCCAGGGCTTTCACGGTTTCGTTGAGAGAACCCAAGGAGATGTAGCCGATGGCGTAGGGGTCTCCGGCCACGGCGGTCATCATCACGTCGGTCTGCTTGGTGATGACGGCTTCCTTGGTGGTGCGGTCCTTCTGGCCCGCCTCGGTCTTTTCCAGGATACCAAACAGCTCCACAAAGGCCCCCCGGGTGCCGGAGCCGTCCTCCCGGGATACCACGGCGATGTCCTTGCCTGTGTTAAAGTTGGAGAGCGGTTCGGCGCTGGAGCAGCCGGTGAGCAAGGGGAGCAGAATCGCGGCCATCAGAGCCAGGGTGAGAACTTTTTTCATGATTGATTCCTCCAATTCTTCATTCCTTCTTTGTACAGGCTTAGCATAACCCATGAATGTATAGAGGAAAGAGGGCATATTGTAAAGATTGTGTAAAGCGGGGGCTTCAGATCTGGACCCGCCTGGGGCGGCAAAGCCGCCAGGGAGAGGGGCCAAGAGCGGATTGCGCTGTCTGGAGGAGTAGGGTACTGATCCGGTAAAGTGGCAGCACTACTTTGTTGGCACGCTGAATTTCCACGCTTGGGGAAATGTGATATAATATTAAAAACCCGGAAGTTGCACGAGTGAGGCGAGGGAGTATGCACTTTCAACAGCATGCATTTGACATAAGCAATCAGTCAGCCAAAGGCCAAAAGGACTTTTTGTTTTATTTTCCAGACGGAGCTTTTAAGTGCATTGCAGATTCGTATGATTTGGAATTTATTCCAGATGCAATAGACCAAACTCCGTTACAATCAGCTGTCACAGGCAGAAAAGCAGTGGCTTATGCGGATGATGCAAAAGCCCGAGCTGAGGAAAACCTGTATCCAGCGGTGGGGAAAGAAAAAATGGAGAATGGCAAAGCGAAATGCTAGATAAGGGGGAGTTTTGTGAAAGTTAACATCAAAAATTTTGAGGAAAACAGCGAGGGTCTATTTGATTTATCCATAGTGCAGGGAGAAGTTGGGGGCGGAGTAACCAGCAAAGCGCAAATTGATGGTATTCAGGATCACCCAAATGCAAAGTCTCTTATGATATCCGGTTTGGAGCAGGATACTTTTGAATATTTTATCAAACGCTTCGGCAATCAGTTTGAGGCAATCTCCTTTTGGAAAAATAAGCTGATTCGTGATTTGTCTCCATTGGGTAATTTGAAAGGGCTTCAATATATCCATTTCTTCTTTAACCAAAAAGTAACGGACTTATGGGATATGAAAGACAACGGCAGTTTGAGAGGTCTGGCAATATACGATTTGTTAAGGTTACATTCTATTGATAAGATTACTACCGCACATCATTTAGCATATTTTTCACTTGGAAACAAAGTCTGGTCAAAAATGGAGATAGATAGCTTAAAACCACTCATGCATAGTAGTGTTTCACATTTTGGATGGTGGGGAAATAGAGTTTTGGACAATGACTATATGTGTTTGGCGCAAAGCAAAATAAAAGAACTGGATATGTCCATTGGAAAATTTAAAGTGGAAGAACTTGCAAAACTCGTTGCAAGTATTCCAGAGTTAAAAGGTATGGCAGTAAAACCATACGTGGAAAGCAGCATTATTCACAATGACGTGAAAACCACCTATTATTTTCTTTGCAAAGGAAAAAAGAAATTGGTACAAGGACAAGATGATGATAAACTAAAAAAATATCTGGAAGAATTTCAGAGCTTAGTTGAAGGGTATAGAGTGAAATAGATGGCATAGCCAATATTTATAGTATAAACGTTGGGCAAGCGCTGACCGCCTTATCCACACATTCAGCGGAGCGGCGGGTGGCGGTCAAGGTCAGGCATTAAGTCCATTCAATTCAGCCTTGACGGCTACCTGCTGTTTTGCTATTCTCCGATAGTGTGGCCACAACTTCGGGACATTTTGTGCACAAGTTTGAGTGTGGATGAGGGATCGGGGCTTTTATATACGCCCTGGAAAGCTTGTATTCTTTAGAAAAACTTATGTTTTCCTTAAGGAGGAACCGGTATGAAAGATGGCAGGAGCATACAAAACATCACAGAAAATAAGCGGGCCTTCATGCCTTGGCTGCTGCTGGCGGACGAGCAGGAGAATATGATCGAGCGGTACCTGGACCGGGGCGTGATGTTTGTGCTCTATGACCGGGAACAGCCTGTCACCTGCTGCGTAGTCACCCAGGAGGGAGAAGGGATCTACGAGATTCAGAATTTGGCCACTCTGGAGCCTTACCAGCGCAGGGGATATGGCCAGGCTCTGGTGGAGCACGTCTGTGATTTCTACCGGGGCCAGGGCCGGACCATGCTGGTGGGCACCGGGGACAGCCCCATGACCGTGCCCTTTTATGAGCGCTGCGGCTTTATCTTCTCCCACCGGTTGGTGGATTACATGCCCCAGCATTATGACCACCCCATTATGGAAAACGGGGTGGAGTTAAGGGATAAGCTGTATTTCAAAAGGGAGCTGTGAGGGACGGCTCCCTTTTCAAAAGGGAGGAACGCAAATGCAAAACGGCCCAATCCAATATCAAATCAAGGAAGCCCGGGGTATGCGATACCTGTGGGTAGCCGGGCCCGGCAAGGGGATCGAGACCCTGCAGGATGGATTGGATCTAATCGGAGTCTGCTTCCAGGAGAACGTGAACCGCCTGATGATCGGCGGGGAACGGCTTTCCGCCGACTTCGGGCGGCTGGCCACGGGCCTGGCGGGGGCGGTGGCGGAAAAGCTGGGACAGTACCGGATCAAAACCGTGCTGGTGCTGGACCCCGGCCAGGCCAAGGGCAAGTTTTCGGAGTTTCTGGCGGAGACGAACCGGGGCGGCGCGTTCCGGGCTTACCCCCGAGTGGAGGAAGCGGAAAGCTGGCTGCTGGGGGAGGACTGAGAGGGTCTTGCCCTGGGTGGCGTTGTGGGATAGAATAGACAACAATGCCGGGTTGCTTGGGTGGGCAAGGCCCGCCCAGGCCGCTCCGGATGGGAGAGGATCGCGATGTTCCAGTACTTTTTTACCTATGATTCCCAGATCCCCCAAGGCCTGGCGGTGAA
>JARKQO010000055.1 GCA_029974855.1 Eubacteriales bacterium | reverse complement strand
AATACACGCCGGAGACGATACCCACGATGATGGGCAGGCTGAACTCCCGGATGGCGTCTACCCCCAAAATGTACAGGGTCACGATGGTAATGAGCGTGGTGAGGGTGGTGTTAATGGTGCGGCCCAGGCTTTGGCTCACCGAGATATTCACCACGTCCTCCCGCTTTATGCCGTGGTAGCCGGGCTTGCCGTTGTTCTCCCGGATCCGGTCAAA
The DNA here is from genome assembly GCA_029974855.1 of Eubacteriales bacterium. Next base: position 5,312 of record JARKQO010000055.1, on the reverse strand, counting down.
GATGATGATGGTGTTGTTGATGGAGTAGCCCACGATGGTGAGCATGGCCGCGATGAAGGAGCTGTTCATCTGGATGATGCTGCGCAAAATCACCATGAAGCTCACCATGATCAACACGTCATGGACCAGGCCGGCGACGGCGGCGATGCCGCTGTACAGGTCAAAGCGGAAGGCGATGTAGGCCAGCATCAAGGCCGTGGCCAGCAGCACGCTGAAAACCGCGTTGCGCACCAAGGCCGCGCCGGCGATGGGGCCTACGTAGTTGGCTGTGGCTGTGGCGGTGTTCAGCTGGGGGTACTTGGCCAACAAAGCGGTTTCCAGCTCGCTTTGCAGCTTTTGGATATCCTCCTGGGAGGCCAGCTCCGGCACGCGGATTTGCAGAACCTGGCCCTGAGCGCCGGAGTGGGCGATGGAATAGCCGGTAACGCCCTGGGCGTCCAAAGCGGCGGCCACGTCGGAGGGATCAAAGGCCTGGCCCATGTCGTAGCTGATGCTCAGGCCCCCTGTGAAGTCCAGGCCCATGTTGACGCCCAGGCCAAAGAGAGACAGAAGCAAAGCCAGGACCATGATGCCGCCGGATACCATGAGACAGATGCGGGAGCGGTTTTTGACTTTCATATTATTTCGCCTCCCCATTCGCAGTTTCCGAGGGTTGGAGCTTGTCAAGCCCCGGCACATACAGGCCGGGCTTTTGCACGATGCGCACCATGCGGGTCATCAGGAACCGGGAGATGACGATAGCGGTGAACATGCTGGTGAGCACGCCCAGCAGCAGCGTGGTGGCAAAGCCTTTCACGGAGCCGGTGCCCAGCCACAGCAGCACCAAGGCCGCGATGATGGTGGTGATGTTGGAGTCCAGCACGGCGCTCATGGCGTTGTGGAAGCCCATGCGGGTGGCGTAGGCCATGGGCCGCCCGGCGCGGACCTCCTCCTTCACCCGCTCAAAGATCACCACGTTGGCGTCCACGGCCATGCCGATGCTCAGGATAATACCGGCGATGCCCGGCAACGTGAGCTGGATGCCCGGCACCACGGCGATGAGAAGGAACATGATGATGATGTAGATGGCCAGGGCCCAGTCCGCCAGAAGGCCGCAGAGGCGGTAGCGCACGGCCATCAGCAGCATCACCAGCAAAATGCCGATGGCCGCCGCCGTAACGCTGGTGGACAGGGCGTCGATGCCCAAAGTGGCGGAGATAGTATCCAGCTTGTCCTGGCGAAGCTCCAGGGGCAGCGCGCCGCTTTGGAGCTGCAAGGCGATGTCCTGGGCCCGTTCGGCGGTAAAATTGCCCGTTACCAGCACGCCGCCGCCGTAGATGACGTTTTGTATGGTGGGAGCCATCAGGGTTTCCCCGTCCAGCAGGATCGTGATGGTCTTGCCGACGCTTTTGGCGGTCATATCCCCAAAGGCCTGGGCGCCCTGGCTGTTGAGCTGGAAGGAGATGGCGGGCCTGGCATTGTCATCCTTGGTGAGGGAGGCGGTTTGCAGGTCCTTCCCCTCCAGGAATACGTTGCCCTCCGGGTCCAGGAACTCCAGCTTGGCGGGAGAGCCGATCAAATCCAGCACCGCGGCGGGGTCTGTCACATCGGGAATCTCCACCCGGATGCCCCTGGCTCCCAGCTGGGCCACGGTGGCCTCGGGATAGCCCTTCTCGGTGAGGCGCTGGCCCATGATGGCGATGGTATTCTTCAGCAGAGTATCAAAATGGTACGTCCCCTCCTGCAGCGATTCGCTGGCCTTGGCTTCGTACTCCACGTAGACCCCGCCCTTGAGGTCCAGGCCCAAAGCGATGGACTTGGGCCAGTTCTCCACATTGGCGTTGGGCAGCCAGGGCAGCAGCTTCCACAGCCCCCGGCTGTCCAGCCAGGCGCCGCTAAAGCCCAGATATCCCGCTAAAATGGTGAACACCATGGTGACGCACAGGGCGATGATGGCAGCGGTGCGCTGGGGTATCTTCCCCCTGCGGCGGCGGCTGACTTTTCCGCCCGCGGGGCGGGCCTTTGCGGCGTTTGCGCCGCGGCTTTTGCCGGGGCCGGTCTTGCCGCTTTTTTCAACGTTCATGACTGATACCGTCCTTCCGTATTTGAATGGCCGGGGAAGCGGGAAGGCCCGGGCTTATCCCGCGGCCGCCTCCGGGTGAAAGAGCACAAAGGCGCAGGCCAGGTAGCTGGCGGAGCGCAGCACCCTGCCGTTGGCGTCCCGGCAGGGGAGAAGGCGGGGGGCCTGGAAGGCCCCGGCCTCCCGGGGGATGGCGGCGAAGGGCCTCTGGAGCCGCTGGGACCAAAGGGAAAAGCCCAGGGGGTCCTGAGATCCGGGGCCCCCGGGCCATAGGGCGGTGTTTTCCACAAAGGCCTTGGGCCCGGGGACGGCCCCCTGGTCGGGACCTTCCACCAAGGCGCTGAGGAAAAGCAAGGACAGCAAAAACAGCCCAACACAAAGCAAAATCTTTGAAAAACGGCTTTGCATGGCGGTCCCTTCCTTTCCTGCGGAAATGGGAGCAAGGATGTCCTTTGCTTAGCGCATGCGGACATTATACTGAATCGGACCCGGGCAGTCAAGGCGGGGTTTTCCGGCGCGGCGGCCTGTTTGGGGGCGATGCCACATTGTTGAAGGGAATCCAATGATTGTCGCTGATATGCCCGCAGGCTTCTGCACACAATAGCCGCGAGGAGGCGAACTACATTGAAAAAAAGATGGATTCTCTTGGTTCTCTTGGCGCTGGGCGTAGCGGTTCTAAGCGGTTGCGCCAGCAATGCGGACACGCTGCCCAGCCCCAGCCCCAGCGTCAGCCCGATGATGACCACCACGCCCATGGTTACCGCGATGCCCACGGCCACCGTCACCCCTACCGTTCAGGCAGGGGTGACGACGCTGGAGGACGCCCAGCGGGTCAGCGAGATGGTCAAGAAGGAAGTGGAAAAGCTTTCCGAGCTTAGCAATGCGGACGTAGTGGTGGCTGGCAACATTGCCTTGGTGGGCATCCAGTATGATACCCAGTACCAGGGCGGCTTAACCGACCGGGTCAGGCAAATGATCGAGCAGCGGGTGCAGATGGCGGACAAGAGCGTGACCGTGACCCATGTGACCGACGACAGGACCGTGGTACAGGAGATTCAAAAGCTTTGGGAACAGGTGCGGAAAAATGAGATCACCTTCGCGGAATTGCAGACCCGGGTGATCGAGATCAGCAGCCAGATCGCGGGCGGCGGCGCCGGAACCACCACCCAGCCCCAGAGTACCACAGGAGCCTGATTTCTGGTAGATACGGGAAGTCTCAAGGCCAAGAGAGAACCGCAAAACGGCGCTGATCCCGCATGAAGGGTCCGCGCCGCTTTTTTGTGGCTTTCCGGGGAAAAGGCTTTTCGGGATGGGGCATCAGGGGCCTTCCGGGGGAATAGGAATCAACTGCCCGGGGAATTTGGAAAAGGCGTGGATTTCCCATGACCGCCCCTTGCCAACAGGCTGGAAATCCGTTAAAATTGGTTCATATGGCCCGGCATACCCCAGGCCGGGCCCGCTGAAGGGAGGCCATGCATGCAACTGTTCCTGGCAAAAATGGCGGACTGGAACCAACGGATGAACGGGATTCCCCGCAAATGCCTGCTGATCGCCATCACGCTGCTGTCCGCGTGGCTGTTGGTGACGCTGCTGCCCTACTTCTGGCCCTTTGTGGTGGGGCTGCTGTTTTCCTTGCTGCTGGAGCCCTTTGTGCGGCTGATCTCGGGCTGGCTTCAAAAGGCCAAAATGGCCCGCAACATCGCCACGATGCTGGGAATGCTGGTGCTTTTCGGCCTGCTGGGGATGGTGCTGGTGATCACGGTAAACCGCCTGTGGCGGGAGTTGCTGTCCCTGAGGGCTTCGATACCGGAGCTCATACGTTGGGTCAACGGCACGGCCGTTCCCTGGATTCAAAACCTGTACCGGGAATACCAGAACGTGCTGCCCGACTACTTCCAGAGCGTTTTGAACGACCTGATCGCCTCCATCAGCAAAACGGTGGCCGGGCTGGCCAGCACCCTTACCTCCTGGGTGACGGTGGGGGCCTGGCGCTCCGCCATGTCCATTGTGGACGTGGTGCTCTCCGTGGTGCTGACCATCATGGGCACTTATTACCTCACCGCGGACAAGGAGCGCATCGCGGCGTTTTTCCGCCGCACCTTTCCCCAGGACGTGCGCACCCACAGCACCTTGATCAAGACGAACCTGTTCCACTCGCTGTTTGGGCAGATCAAGAGCCAGCTCAGCGTATCCATGATCATCGTCCTGTTTTTGACGGGCACCTTCCTGATCTTCCGGGTGCGCTACGGGCTGCTGCTGGGCCTGCTGATAGGCGTGCTGGACGCGCTGCCGGTGGTGGGCGCGGGGCTGTTTCTGATCCCCCTGAGCGTCATAGGCTTTGTGAGCGGGGATGTGTTTACCGGGGTGTTCATGGCCTGCGCCTATGTGGGCATCATCGTGATCCGGCAGGTGCTGGAGCCCCGGATCGTGGGCCGGAACCTGGGTTTGTACCCCCTGGCCACCATGATCGCCATGTACGCGGGGTACCGGATGATGGGGGCCGTGGGGCTCCTGGCGGGCCCGGTGCTGCTGAGCCTGGTGCGGGCGGTGCTGGACGCGGACCGGACCAATGGCGTTCCTTTGCCCCCGCCCCTGGCAGCGGCGGAGCCTCCCCGGGAAGAAGCCCCGGCGGCCCCCGGGGAAACGAGGCCGGCTTCGGCGGAGGCCGGAGCCAAGCCCCCTGCCGCCCCACCTAAGGGGGAGATGCCCAAGGCGGACGGGGAGCTGACCCTGTCCAACGGCACCCGCAGGCCCTTCAAGGTGCGGGGAAAGAAGGAAGGGTTCTAGAAGGCGGCCAGAAGCCGCCGGCAGACCGGCGCTTGCGGGGGGATCAAGAACCTTCCCCGGCCTCATAGGAGCATAGGGCCTCCGGGGGGACCTGGGCGATATAGGTTTTGCCCCGGAGCAGCTGCAGCTCCCGCCCCTGATCGTCGTAAAACACGGTGGGTTCTTCCAAAGAAGGCCGCACCCAGTAGCCGGCAATATAGCGGCCGCCGATGAAAATATCCGCGTTGCCCTGGCCCACGGCCAGGGGAATCAAAAAGAATTTTCGATCCGCGTGGTAGGGCACCCGCTGCAAAATCACATTGGCAAAGAGCAGAGGCTGCCTGTGTTCCTCGTTGCGGTCCTCCGCAGCGGCAAAGGAGGAGAAGGGGGACCATTTGGCCGGGTTGAGTTTGGGGCCGCAGTAGCGCAGGTATGCCTGGGCCTGTTCGTCGTACTGAAAATGAGAGACGGTGTATTTGCCGCCCCA
>JARKQO010000029.1 GCA_029974855.1 Eubacteriales bacterium | reverse complement strand
CCCTGGCCTCGATGCCCCCGTCCTTTTCCACAAACACCCGGTTGCGGCTGTTGCCGCTGCGGCCCATGATGAAATAGGCCATTACCGCTTGGTTTTCCCCGCTTCGCCCCAGCAAAATACCCCGGCCGGGGTAGGGGTTGGCCGCCAGCAATTCCCCCACATCCATATTCCTCACGCGCTTTCCTCCCTGAGCATTCTTCCAGCCACCCGCTCCACCGCCTGAGGCAGCAGCACCCACTCCGCCTGCTCCATCACCCGCTGTTGAAGGCTCTGGGGGGTATCCCCCTCCAGCACCGGCACGGCCTTCTGGGCCAGAATGGGCCCGCCGTCGGGAACCTCGTTCACCAGGTGCACCGTGGCCCCGGTGATCTTCACGCCCCGGCTAAGGGCCGCCTGGTGGACCCGAAGGCCATAGTAGCCCTTGCCGCAGAAGGCGGGGATCAGGCTGGGGTGGACGTTGAGGATGCGGCTGTCATAGGCTTGCACCACGCAGGGATCCAATATGGTCAAAAACCCCGCCAGCACCACCAGCTCAATGCCCCTGCCCTTCAGCAGCCCCAAAAGCCGCGTCCCGTAGGCCGCCGGGCTTTCGGCGGGCTCCCGGCCCAGCTCCACCGCCTCCACCCCGGCCAAAGCCGCCCGCTGGAGAGCGTAGGCCCCGGGCCGGTCGCTGACCACCAAGGCGATGGCGCAGCTGGGCAGCTCCCCCCGGCTTGCGGCGTCCAGCAACGCTTGCAGATTGGTGCCCCCGCCGCTGACCAGCACCGCCGCCCTTACCATAGGACCACGCCGCCTTCCCCGTTCTCGACGGTTCCCAGGGCATAGGCCCCCGGCTCCCCGGCCTGCCCCAGGGCCCGCAAGGCGGCGTCTGCGTCCTCCGCCGCCACCACGGCGCACAGGCCCACCCCCATGTTGAAGGTGTTGAACATGTCCCGCTGGGGGATGTTTCCGGCCCGGGCGATCCGGTCAAAGAGGGGCGGGGTTTTCACGTCCCTGCGGGCGATACGGGCCTCCAGCCCCTGGGGCAAAGCCCTGGGAAGGTTTTCGAAGAACCCGCCCCCGGTGATATGGGCCAAGGAGCGCACCTTAGCCCCGCTTTCCAGCAAGGCCAGCGCCGCCTTCACGTAGATTTTGGTGGGGGCCAGCAGGGCCTCCCCCAAGGTTACGCCCAGCTCCCCCTCATACCGGTCCAGGGCCTCCCGGCCACCGGCTTCCTCCAGGCCGAATACCTTGCGCACCAAGGAAAAACCGTTGCTGTGGACCCCGCTGGAGGGAAGGGCGATCACCGCGTCCCCGGCCCGGGCGGCGGTTTTATCCAGAATCCGCTCCCTGTCCACCACGCCCACCGCAAAGCCCGCCAGGTCGTATTCCTCCGGCGGGTAGAAGCCGGGCATCTCCGCCGTTTCCCCGCCGATCAAGGCGCACCCGGCCTGGACGCAGCCCTCCGCCACCCCGGCCACGATCTCCGCCACCCGTTCGGGCACGTTGCGGCCCAAGGCCAGGTACTCCAGGAAGAACAGGGGCTTCGCCCCGCAGCAGATCACGTCGTTGACGCACATGGCCACGCAGTCGATCCCCACGGTGTCGTGCTTGTCCAACAGAAAGGCCAGGCGCAGCTTGGTGCCCACCCCGTCCGTGCCGCTCACCAGCGCTGGCCGCTTCATTCCCGTCACGTCCAGCTCGAACAGGCCCCCGAAGCCCCCCAGGCCCTCCAGCGCACCCCGGGTCAAGGTCCGGGCCACGTGGCCCCGCATCAGCTCCACGGCCCTGTACCCGGCGGTAATGTCCACCCCCGCCGCCTTATAGCTCTCGCTTTCGCTTCGCATGCCTTACGCTCCCTCCCTGACCCGGCTCAAAGGCCCGTTCCCCCGGCCGCGCTCCGCCTCGGTGGGCGGGGCCACGGGGTATTCTCCCGTGAAGCAGCCCTTGCAAAACCCCCGGCCACAGCCCTGGGCCAGGTGGTCCAGGCGCTCCAGGCCCAGAAAGCCCAGGCTGTCCACCCCGATGATCCGGGCGATCTCCTCCACGCTGTGCCGGGCGGCGATCAAATGGTCCGTGCTGTCGATGTCCGTGCCAAAGTAGCAGGGGTGGATGAAGGGCGGGGAGGACAGGCGCATGTGCACCTCCTTGGCCCCGGCCTCCCGCAGCAGATTCACGATGCGCTCGCTGGTGGTGCCCCGCACGATGGAATCGTCCACCAGCACCACCCGCTTGTCCCGCACCACGGAGGCCACCGCGTTCAGCTTGATCCGCACGGAACCGTTCCGCTGCCCCTGGGTGGGCTGGATGAAGGTACGGCCGATATAGCGGTTTTTGATGAAGCCCATGGCGTAGGGAATGCCGCTTTGCCGGGCGTAACCCATGGCCGCGTCGATGCCGCTGTCCGGCACGCCGATCACCACATCCGCCTGGGCCGGGTGGTCCAGGGCCAAAAAGGCCCCGGCCCGCAGCCGGGCCCCGTGGACGCTGCTGCCGTCGATCTGGCTGTCGGGCCGGGCGAAATAGATGAACTCGAACACGCATAGGGCGCTGTCCCCCTGGGGCGGGGCCTGGAAAATGCGCGTTCCCTCCCGGGTGATGACAACCACCTCCCCGGGCTCGATATCCCGCAGAAAGGCCGCGCCCACCGCGTCCAGAGCGCAGCTCTCGCTGGCAACCACCGCAGCCCCCTGCGCCTCCCCCAGGCACAGGGGCCGGAAGCCCTTGGGGTCCCGGGCGGCGATGAGCTTGCCGGGGCTCATCAGCACCAAGGAATAAGCGCCACGCAGCCGCTTCATGGCCCGCAGCACCGCTTCCTCCAGGCTGTCCGCCCCAAGCCGCTCCTGGGTGATCAAATAGGCGATGACCTCGCTGTCGCTGGTGGTGTGGAAGATGGCCCCGGCCCGCTCCAGCTCCTCCCGAAGCTCCCCTCCGTTCACCAGGTTGCCGTTGTGGCACAGGGCCATGGGGCCCTTCAGGTGGTTCACCAGCAGGGGCTGGGCATTGTCCCGGTTCCGGGCCCCGGCGGTGGCGTAGCGGCAGTGGCCCAGGGCCATGCTCCCCTCCGGGAGTTTAGCGAAGGCCTCCTTGGTGAACACCTCGCTTACCAGCCCCACATCCTTGTGGCAGTGAATCCGGCCCTCCCGGCACACGGCGATGCCGCAGCTCTCCTGCCCCCGGTGCTGGAGGGCGTACAGGGCGTGGTAGGCGCTTTCCAGCACCCCCCGGGGCTCCGCCTCCCCTTCCCCTGGCCGCAGAAAAATCCCGAAAACCCCGCATTCCTCGTGAAGCTTGTCCCACATCAGCCCGTCCATTTATGCCCCCATCAGCCGCTTCAAAATTTCCCGGTACGCATCCTCCACCCCGCCCATGTCCCGGCGGAAGCGGTCCTTGTCCAGCTTTTCATGGGTGTGGCTGTCCCAGAAGCGGCAGGTGTCCGGACTGATCTCATCCGCCAGCACCAGAGTCCCGTCTGCGGTTTTGCCAAACTCCAGCTTGAAATCGATGAGCTCGATGTTCACTTCCCTGAGGTAGGCGGTGAGCACGTCGTTCACCTTAAGGCTGTAGGCGGCGATTTGCTCCATCTCCCCCGGGCTGGCCCAGCCCATGGCGGCGATGTGGTATTCGTTCACCATGGGGTCCCCCAGGGCGTCGTCCTTGTAGCAGTACTCCAGCACGGTCTTTTCCAGCTTCGTGCCCTCCTTTAGGCCCAGGCGCTTAGCCAGGCTTCCGGCGGCGATGTTGCGCACGATCACCTCCAGGGGCACGATGTCCACCTTCTTCACCAAGGTCTCCGTGGGAGAAAGTTCCCGCACGAAGTGGGTGGGCACCCCCGCAGCCTCCAGCAGCTTCATCAAATGGTTGGTGACCCGGTTGTTGATGGCCCCCTTGCCCTGGATCTGGCCCTTTTTCAGGCCGTTCAGGGCCGTGGCGTCATCCTTGTAATCCACCAGCACCAAGGCAGGGTCCTGGGTGGCAAAGACCTTCTTGGCCTTTCCCTCGTAGAGCTGTTGCAGCTTGATCATCCTTCGTACCCCTCCAGCTTTCCGTTCTTCGTCAGCACGGCCTTGCGCATGTCCTCCCGCTGTGCCAAAAGCCTTTGCCTCAGTTCCCCGTCCTGAAGGGCCAAAATCTGGGCCGCCAGCAGCGCCGCATTCCGGGCCCCGTCGATGGCCACCGTGGCCACGGGAATCCCCTCGGGCATCTGCACCGTGGACAGCAGCGCGTCCAGCCCAGCGATGGCTCCGGAGCGGATGGGCACGCCGATCACCGGGAGAACCGTGTGGGCCGCCAGGGCCCCGGCCAAATGGGCGGCCCGGCCTGCCGCGCCGATCAGCACCCCAAAGCCCTTCTCCGCCGCGCCCATAGCAAAATCCGCCGTCTCTTTGGGACAGCGGTGGGCGGAGTACACATGGGCCTCAAAAGGAATGTTCATGTTTTTCAGCGTCTCCAGACAGGGGCCCAAAGCGGGCAAATCACTGTCCGATCCCATCACAACGGCCACCTTCTTCATTTTACGGCTTCCCTCCCTCGCGTTTCCTGCATGAATATCTCCCATTCTAGCTCAATCCTCCGCCCCTGTCAACGCAAAAATCCGAACGTTTATATGATTATCTTCCACAATGTAAGGATATCCGCAAGGCGTTCCCTTCGGGAACAAACAAAAAACACCGCGAACCCCTTTGGAGGATTCGCGGTACTGGTTCCCGTGAAAAGTGCTCTGTGCTGAGAACCGCCTAGATAAACAAATTGACGTTGGATTCCTCCGCATCCGCCAGGTACGTGCCCACGCCGGCGTAGTCGATGCCGTCGATGAGCTCTTCCATTTTGATGCCCATCACATCCATGCTCATGGTACAGGCCACGATTTTCACGCCGTTTTCCTGGGCCTTTCGGATCAGCTCTTCCAAAGAGGACACGTTTTTCTTCTTCATGATGCCCTTCATCATGGCGGTACCCATTCCCAGCATATTCATCTTGGACAGCTTCAGCCTGGAAGCGCCCCGGGGCATCATCACGCCGAACATGCCCTCCATCAGGGTTTTGTCCACCTTGACCTTCCGGCTCCTGCGGAGCACGTTGAGCCCCCAGAAGGTGAAAAACATGGTGACAGGCCTGCCCATGGAGGCCGCGCCGTTGGCGATGATGAAGGATGCCAGCACCTTGTCCAAATCGCCGGAAAAGACGATGATGGTTTTCCCCTCGTTATCCGCGTGGGACATGGCCAGCTTTGCGGAGCCGCCGCCCTTTTGCACCAGGGCCACATACTCGCCGCCGCGCCTGTCGTTGGATACCAAGGTATTGCCGGTGCGGCGGGCCCAGGCCGCGATGTCCCGGGCAAAGCCGGGGTCTGAGGCGGTGACCTCGATGGCTTCGCCATCCTTGATATCCTTCATGGTTTCAAACACCTTCATAATAGGACCGGGGCACTGCATGCCGCTGCAGTCCAGGCGCATGCGGGCCGCCACGGCCGGCGCGGCCACATTGCCGCTGTCGTGTACCGGGGATGCGGTCATGGGAGTCACTTCGCTTTCCTGATAGTGCATAGACTGGTAAAACCGGGTGCCGCCGGGATATACCCTGACGTTTGAAAAGCCGTTTTCCATCAGGATCCGGGCCGCGTTGTAGGAACGGACGCCGATGGCGCAGAAGGTGACGATCTGGGCGTTCCGGTCCAGCTCCCCCAGGCGCTGCCTGAGCTCCCCCAAAGGGATGTGCTTGTGGTTGGGCAGCGCGTAGGCTTCGATCTCGGCGGCCTCCCGCACGTCCAGGGCCACCACATCCCGGGCCGTCACGTCCAGGTCCCAGGGCGCGAAAACCACCTTGCCGGACAGGATGTTTTCCGCCACAAACCCCGCCATGTTCACCGGGTCCTTGGCGGAGGAGTAGGGGGGCGCGTAGGCCAGCTCCAAATTCTTCAGGTCCCCCATAGTGGCCCCCAGCCGTATGGCCACGGCCAGGACGTCGATGCGCTTGTCCACGGAGTCGCCGCCCACGACCTGCGCGCCGTACAGCTTTTGGCCGTCCCTGGAAAAGACCAGCTTGATCGTAATGGGTACCGCGCCGGGGTAATAGGAGGCGTGGGAGTTCTGGGTGATAAGCAGCGTCTCGTAATCCTTGCCCTTCACCAGGCCGTTTCTCACCAGGGTCTTTTCGCTGTGCCCCGTACAGGCCGCCGTGAGGTCAAACACCTTCGCCACGGAGGTGCCCTGGGTGCCGCTATAGGTTTCGTTCCCCCCGGCAATGTTGTCCGCAGCGATGCGCCCCTGCTTGTTGGCGGGCCCTGCCAAAGGGATCATGGCGCGGCCCTTGCTCACAAAGTCCTCCACCTCGATCACGTCGCCCACGGCGTAAATATCCGGGTCGGAGGTACGCAGGTTGGAGCTGACCACAATGCCGCCCCGGGGGTTCATCTCCAGCCCCGCCGCCTTGGCCAGCTCCCCGTTGGGCCGCACGCCGATGGACAGAACCACCAGATCCGCCGGGATTTTGGTTCCGCTATTCAGGGTGACGACGACCTGGTCCGCCTCCTCCTGAAAGGAGGCCACGCCGTCGGACAGATGCAGCGCGACGCCCTGCTGGGCCAGATGCTCGTGCAGAAGCTGCGCCATCTCAAAATCCAGGGGCGCCATCACCTGGTCCAGGGCCTCCGCCAGCGTTACGCTAAGCCCGGCGTGGCGCAAATTCTCCGCCATCTCCAGCCCGATGAAGCCGCCGCCCACCACCACGGCGCGTCTGGCATGGTTCTCGTGAATCAAAGCGCGCATGCGGTCGGTGTCCGGCACGGTCCAAAGGGTCATGACCCGCTTGGAACCGATCCCCGGAATGGGGGGCTTTACCGGGGAGGAGCCGGTGGCCAGCACCAGCGTATCATAGGTTTCCGTATAGGTTTCACCCGTATCCGCCTTTCTCACCGCAACGGTTTTGGCGGCCCGGTCAATGGCGGTGACCTCCTGCCGGATGCGAACGTCCGTGTTATACTTGGCGCGCATGTTTTCCGGGGTCAGCAGCAGCAAGGAGCTCCTCTGCCTGATCACATCCCCCACATGGTAGGGCAGGCCGCAGTTGGCATAGGAGATATAGTCCCCCCGCTCGAACAGAATGATCTCCGCCGTTTGATCCAGGCGGCGAAGGCGCGCCGCGCAGCTTGCGCCCCCCGCCACTCCACCCACAATCAGTACCTTTTTGCCCATCCCGAATCCTCCTGTCGTCCCTTTGAGACGTTTATTCCCCATCGTCGCAGTAATGCTCCTTCAGCGCGGCGATGATTTCCCCCACCCGGCTGTCCACCACAAAATACGTAACGCTCTGGCCTGCCTTGGAGCTGTCAAGAATCCCGTGGGCCTTTAGCAGCGCCAGATGCTGGGACAGGGCGGACTGGGTGATGCTGGCGATCCTCTCCCCAAGGCTGCCCACGGTTTTGGGCCCCTTGATGAGCTCACAGAGGATCAGCAGCCGGTGCTCGTTGGCAAGCACCTTCAGCAACCGGGCGATTTGCCTGGCTTTGTGTTCCATCTTCCTGTTCCTTTCCTTATGGATGGCTCCTTGGGGTTTCCGTTTCAGATACTCCGCTTCATAAGCATATTATACTTTGCTAATATATTTCTTTGTGATCAATTTGTCAAGAGGGGTCCTCTGCCAAACCCGAAAGTCCTCCATGGTCAACCATGGAAAAATAGGGTATACTAAAGTCACAATATAGCTGATCATAGGGAAACGGCGGGCCAGGGGATAAAAACGCGGGCACACGCGCGAAAGCCCGGTGCCTTGCGGGGAGGGGGTACACAGATGAAGCGCTTGGTCCTGTTGCCTTTTTTGTGCCTCGCGCTTTTGTGCGGCTGCGCCGCTCCTCCCCGGCAGCCGGAAGCGGGCTATGCCCCCGGGGAGGACAAGCGCCTGGTGGTCTATACCTCCCACAAGGAGGAAATCTACAAGCCCATTTTGCAGGAGTTCGAGGGGCGCACAGGGATCTGGGTGCAGGTGGAAAGCGGCGGCACCACCGAAATGCTGGAGCAGATCGCCTCGGAGAGCGATTATCCCCAGGGGGATTTGATGTTCGGCGGCGGCGTGGAAAGCCTGGAGGCGTACAGCGACTACTTCACCGCCTTTGCTCCCCCGGAGATGGACAGTATCCGGGAGGGCTACTACCTGCCCGGCAGCAAATGGCTGCCCTTTTCCTCCTTGCCCATTGTGCTGATCTACAACCCGAAGCTGGTGGGGGACGAGATTCCCGAAGGCTGGAGCAGCCTGATCGATCCCCGCTGGAAGGGCAACATCGCCTTTGCCCGGCCCGAGGTGTCCGGCTCCAGCTATACGGCGCTGGCAACGCTGCTGCAGGCGCTGCCCATGGACAAGGATGAAACCCTGCGGCGGTTTTTTCACAACCTGGACGGCAGAGTATTGAGCGGCTCCGGGGATGTGGTGGACGCGGTGGCGGAGGGGAGCTTCCTGATAGGCGTCACTTTGGAGGAAACGGCCAAGAAGGGCATCGCCGCCGGGGCGGACATCGCCATGCGCTATCCTGCCGAGGGCACCAGCGACGTGCCCGACGGCGCGGCGATTCTCAAAAACTGCGCCCACGAGGAAAACGCCAGGCTCTTCCTATCCTTCATGCTGGACAGGGACGTGCAAAAGCGCCTGATCACGGACTATTCCCGGCGCTCGGTGCGCAGCGACCTGGCGGCTCCCCCGTCCCGGGACCAGGAGCTTCTGCTGATGGAGTACGACATCCGCTGGGCAGGCAGCCAGAAAAGCGCCATCCTGAGCCTGTGGAGCCAGCTTGCCAGGGAGGCCGCCCCATGAAGAAGTGGATTCGCCGTTCCTTCAAAATCCGCATCTTTTTTACGGTGCTGCTGGTGTCCCTTCTGCCACTGCTGATCTGCGACGTGATCATGCTGCCGCTGATCATCGCCTGGAGCGAAAGCCAGCTGGCGGAGCAGGCCCGGCAGCAGCTGAGCGCCGCGCGGCAGGACATGGGCTCCCTGTTCCAGACCTTTGAGGGGGCGGCGGCTTCCCTGGCGGACAACAACGCGGTGCGCGGCGCGCTCACCGCAGGCGGCCAGCAGGGCCAGGTGTATCAAGCCCTGTTTGCCGCCTCGGCGGGGCTGCACAGCAGCGCCCGGCTGGGCCTCTTTGACAGCGATGGGGTCTGCCGCTACGGGGTGGGCGGGATGCTGCCCGGGGAAACGCTGCCTGTGGACTGGGGCGTTTTGCGGGCGGCGGCCCAAAAGGACGGTATGGCCTACGCCCTGGGTGACGGCCATACGGCCCTGGAGGGAGCCCTGGCCCTGCGGGAGGCTGGGGGCGATCCCTTCGGTTATATCGTGCTTTCCATGACGGAAGCCCATCTGGACGGGCTGTTCTCCAGCCTGAACGACACGGCCTCCAACATCCTGCTGCTGGACCCCTACTGGCGGCCCATCTACCACTCCCAGCCCTCCCAGGGGGAGGCGGTGGTGGCGGTGCTGCGGCGGCAGCTTTGGGAGGGCAAGCCCCTCTCCGGCGTGGGGGACGAGTTCCACTTCCACGTTTCCAGGGAGGAGGAAACGGGGTTTTTCCTGGTCCTCCAAAAGCCCAAGACCTTTACCAGGGGCCTCATCACCACCTTTTACGCCATCAGCGCCGTCATCGGGGCGCTGTGCCTGGTGCTGTGCCTGTGGGGCGCCTGGCTCCTGAGCCGCCATCTCTCCCATCCGGTGCAGGCCCTCAGCCATGCCATGGGCGAGGTGGAGCGGGGGGATTTCAGCGTTCAGCTGCAAACGGACCGGGAGGACGAATTGGGCAGGTTGTCCAAAAGCTTCAACCGCATGGTGGCGGAATACCAGGCCAACCTGGACCGCTCCGTAAAGCGCCA
>JARKQO010000021.1 GCA_029974855.1 Eubacteriales bacterium | reverse complement strand
TGTGCGAGAGCATCGCGTATCCCTGGCTCAACTCCGGCGTTCATCACGCCTACATCCGCTTTGCCACAGGCCACCGGGAGGCGGCCCTGGGGCTGCTGGAGCCTTTGGTGGCCGCCTGGCGGGAGGGCGGGCCGGGGGCGGACGGGCCGGAGGCGGCTCAGGCGCTGGCGCACCTGCTCCTGCGTAGCGGCGATGTGCCTTCGGCGAAGCGGCTTGAGGACCTGATGGAGCGGGATCTGCGGGATGGCGCGGGCCCGGCGCGGATGGAGGCGGCCATCGGGCTGGCGCGGCTGGCTCTGTACCGGGGCGCGGCGGAGGAAGCCGGGCGGCTGCTTTCGGAGGCTACGGAAACCGCGCTGGCCTGCGGCAGGGTCCGGCGGCGGATCACCATTTTGATGCTGACGGGGCTTGCGCATACCCGGCGGGGTGATGGAACCCGCGCAACGGAAGCGTTCCGGGAGGCCCTGGCCCTCGGGGGACCCGGCGGATATGTCCGGCCGTTCCTGGACGAGGAGCCGGCGCTGGCGGAGCTGTTGCGCATTCCCGAGCTGACGGGAGAGGTGCGGCAGCTTGCCTGGCTCCGCCGCCTGAAGGACGCCCACGGCGGCGCGGACCGGCCAAAGGGCGCGGAGACGCTGGTGGAGAAGCCCAGCGAGCGGGAGATGGAAATCCTGGGGCTCATCGCCGCCGGCAAGTCCAACCAGGAGATCGCCCGGGCGCTGTACATCTCGGTCAACACCACCCAATGGCACATCTCAAACCTCTACGGTAAGCTGGGCGTCCGCAGCAGGACCCAGGCCCTCCTCAGGGCGAAGGAACTGGGCCTTCTCTAAGCCCCGCCCACGCCACCCCCACAGAAAACTGCGGGGGTGATTTTTCTGAAAACCATTCTTTTCAATGGCGAAACGCCGGGCGCTTTGCCGTATTATGGTGGCCGTGGAACAAAGGCCGCGATGCGGCAAAGGGCGGAGGATCGTCATGGACCATTACGAAATCATCATCGAAAGCCACGTGGACCCCAAAAGGCTCCGGGTGTTCGAGGGCATGGCGCTGCAGCACCTGCCGGACGGCAAAACCCGGCTGTCCGGCGTACTGCGGGATCAGGCCGCGCTGTTTAGCACCCTCTCCAGGATCCGGGACATGAACCTCAAGCTGGCGCTTGTCCGGAAAAACGACGAAGTAATGGAGGAATAAATTATGAAGCGCTTCATTGGCAACCATCCCAACCTGTTCTATTTCGCGCTGACCTTCGGATGGACCTGGATCCTCGTGCTCGGCCTGATCCTCTCGGGCGCGGTGGAGGACGTGTCCACGCCGACCCTTCCCTTCATTTTGGTGGGGCTTCTGTGCGGCATCTCGCCCAGCCTCGCGGCTTTTCTGATCGGGTGGGCCACCGGCAGCCATCAGCTTGGGGACGGATTCCGGAAAAAGGCCGGCAAGGGGCTCTTGGCCCTGGCGGCGCTGGCCGTGCCTGTCATGGCCGGAATCACCATTTTCATCTCCCACTTCACCATCCGCCCCTACGCGCCCGGGCTCACCGCCCCGCTGATCGCGGTGGGCCTCGTGTGGCCGCTGTTCTCCAGTTTTGGGGAGGAATTCGGCTGGAGGGGGTACTACCTTCCGCAGCTGCTGAAAAAGTACAGCCCGGTGAAGGCCAGCCTGATTTTGGGGTTGATCTGGTCCGCCTGGCATATCCCCATGGACTACATCGCCTACAAGAACTACGGCGTCTGGCTTGTGCCCGCCTATCTGGTGACCAATTTTATCAACCTGACGCTGCACGCGGCCGTCATGACACATCTCTACCGCAAGGGCGGCGGCAGCCTGAAGCTGATGATCCTGTACCATTATACCATCACCGCGATGGCAATTTTGCCCGGCGCGTTCCTCCTGTTCGAGGCGCAGCCGCGCTACACGGTGCTGGAGGGCATCGTCTCGGTGAGCCTGCTGGCCGCGCTGGCCGCCATCCTCTATGGGAAGGACGCACGAGCGAAAAAGGGGCAGGGAACGGCGCGGGTCTGATCTGGTAAAGCTACACAAGCTGGGAAGGAAGGGCTATGCCGCATGGCAGTATGGAAGCGACTCGCCGGATTTATTGGCCAGGTTGACCGTTGAGGGGACAAAAACCGCCACGGCCTCCGCTTTCCCCATTTATGAATATGAGAAATGCGCTTTTCCTAAAGAGGGAGACTATCATGTAATCCTGGACACAAACGGGTCCGCGCTATGCATCACAAAGACGGTTTCGGTTTCGGCATTGCCTTTTTCCCAAGTAAGCGTGGAACACGCTTTTGCAAGAAGGCGAAGGAGACAGAAGCCTACGCTTTTGGAGAGAAGCTCATGCGCAGGTTTTTGAACAGGAATTAGCGCAAATTGGCGTTGCGTTTCATGAGGATATGCTTGTGGTCTGCGAGGAGTTCCAAGTTGTTTTCTGTGCCAAATGAGCGTCATCATAAAATTCCGTAGATTTCAGGAAAGGTCGTGGGGGATATCCTCAACCACCCTACATCCCATCTCCCGCGCCGCCGCCTCCATGGACAAGGCCGCCGGGCTCAGCGCGCCGGTCATCTTCGCCATCGTCAACGCCCTGCTGTATCTGCTGACTCGGGACGCGTAAGATCATAAACGCGGGAACGGCGGGCTTCTTCGGCGGGCTCTGTATCTCCCCCGCCTGATACACTCAAAATCCGGATGGCGGCCCTGCGGACCGACGGGTCCCGAAAATCACAGTCCCCGGGCTGACACGGGCTGTTTCTCAATCAAACGCCCGGTGGAACCGCTCCACATCCTGCCGGAGCAACGCAAAGGGCCCGTTGTCCAACTGGGAAAGGGGCTTTTTGTTATACAGGTTTTCCAGGATGACCGCGCCCTCATACCCAATTTCCCGGATGGCCTCCACGGACTCAAAAAAGCTTGAATCCCCGTCTCCCAACAGCCGGGAGCTGATCTGCCCGTCCGCGCCGTCCTTCACATGGATAAAGGCGATCAGCTCCCGAAGCTCCCGGATCATGCCGGGGACGTAATAGCCCCAGCGCAGCCAGGGGTTTTGCGTATCGAGGCAAATGCCGAAATTGTCGGCTTTCAGCTCATCCGCGAGTTGGAGGATTTGCGCGCTGCTCATGGCGCTTTCCGAAACCAGTGTGATCCCGTGTTTCGCCGCCTCATGGCACGCCCAGCGGATGCATCTGGCGGTATTCTGATAGCCCTCATCGCCGGTGATCAAGCCGTCCCGGAAGTTTGTGACCATCACCATGGGCACATGCATGGCCGTCGCCGCGTCGATGCCCTTTTGGATGATCTCCCTGGCGATGGCTCCCTTTTCGCTCTCAGGGGGATTTGTCATGCCGTATAGCCCAAGGTCGGAACAGGCGATGGAATGGAGCTTCACACCCGACTCCTTGGCCGCCTGCCGGTATGCCTCCTGAATTTCCGGAACGCTTAGCGGCAGGCCCAACTCATAGGGCCCCAGGTCCAGCTGCACTAATTCAATGCCATAGTCAGGCATCATCCGAATGCCCGCCGGACCGGTCAGGGGGAAAGCCCATTCGCAAATTCCCAATTGATAACGGCGCTTCATCTGGATTCCTCCTTCTGCCCTTTAAGCGCTTGCCGGGAAACCCATGTCCCCAAGAAATCCCCGTATTTTCCGGGAACGGTCAACGGCTTGGCGGTTCCGCTGTTTCGGGCCTGGTAGGCCTGCTCCAGGATCAATTGGGAGGCCACCGCCTCCCTGAGGGATGGGCCGTTGGAGTCCTCTCCCCGCGCGGCGCGGCAGAATTCCTCCATTTCAAGATCAAACGCGCTGCGCTCTTCTGAGGGACGCCATGTGGAAACGCCTTGCGTATTGCACAGGGTTACGTCGCCGTTTCGCAGGCCCGCCACGTACCCCTTTTCCCCGACGGCCTGGAAGGCGATGTCGTTCTTGGCCAGCCGCGCCGGGTCCCGGGAAAAGCCCTCCATGTAACCGCCGATCAGCACCGCCTTACGGCTGGGGCCGAAATGGAGCGTCAAAAGCGCGCGGTCGTCTCCTTCAAAGTCCCGCAGCCGCGACTCCGCCTCCAGGGAAAGCGCCGTGGGAAAGCCGTCCAGCAGGCAGCAGGCCATATCACAGGCATGCACCAACAGCTCTTTGACAATGCCCGCCTGCATCTTCCACAGCCGGGGGGGAATGGGCTGAAAATGGCTGATGAGCACATACTGAACCTCGCCGATTTCTCCCGCCGCCACCGCCTCCCGGGCGGCGCGGTATAGCCCCTCGTAGCGGAATTTGAAGCCGATCCGGAACGGGCGGCCGCTACGCCGGATGGCGGCAATGGCCTCATCCAATTCATCGGCGTTCAGCACGAAAGGCTTTTCGCATAAAATGGCGCAGCCAAAGCGCGAGGCCGCCTTCATGGCGGAGGCATGGTGGAAAGGAGGCGTGCAGATGGACAGGCAATCCACCTCCTCCCGTTCCAGCATTTCCTCCAAATCGGCGTAGGCCCGGCAGCCCGCGAAGGCGGCCAGCTCCCCGGCCTTTTCCGCGTCCGTATCGCACACTGCGGCCATCAAGATCCCGTTGTTCCGGTAGCCCCGGGCATGGGCCCAGCCCATCTCCCCACACCCGGCAATGGCAGCCTTCATCACAAATCATCCTTTCACAGCACCAGCGGTAAGACCGCCGACGATATATTTGGAAATTGCCGCAAAGAAACAGACCGAGGGAATCAGCATCATGGTAATCCACGCCAGCAGCATTCCCCAATCCATCAGCTCGGCGCTCATGATGGCATACAGCCCGGCGGGCAGCGTCCGCGCCGCATCCGAATTGGCGATGACAAAGGCGTAGAGGAACTCGTTCCAGGCGTTGATAAAGGTGAACACCGCCGTGGTGGCGATGGCGGGCTGAACCAACGGCAGGATGATCCGGAAAAAAATCTGGATGTTCAGCGCTCCGTCAATGCTGGCCGATTCCTCAATGGAGGCGGGAATGGTTTTGATATAGCTAGTCAGCATCCAGGTACAAAAGGGAAAGGAGAAGGTGATGTAGGTAAAGATCACGCCCACCATGGTATTGGCGAGGTTCAGCCTTGTGATGATCTGAAACAGCGGAATGATGAGAATCACCGGGGGAAACATGTATGCCACCAGCACGGCCTTGCCCACCAGTCCGTTTCCCCGCAGCTTGGGACGGGTGATCCCATAGGCGGCCATGCAGCCTATGGACACGGTGATCATGGTGGTGATGAATGAGATGGAAACGCTGTTGCGCATATACTGAAGGAACTTTGTATATCCAAACACCGTGAAGTAGTTTTTGAAGGAAATGGACCTTGGGAACAGCGTGGAGGGGAGGGTGAACAGCTCTGAAAATTCCTTGATGGAGGAGGTAAGCACCCAATAGAGCGGGAAAGCGGCGGTGACTACGCCAATCATCAAAATCGCGTACCAAGCCACGGAAGGCGCAAGGGACCGGCCCCGGGGAGGGCGAAGCTTACCTTTCTTTGCGGATAGCGCTTCTTTATTCATCATTGTTGCCCTCCACCTGGAAAATCTTAAAGTAAACCACCACAAAGAGCAGCACAAAAAGCAGCAATATCACGCTGATGGCCGCCGCCCGGCCTGTTTGCATATCCTTCCACATGGTATTATACGAAAAAATGGGAAGCGTCAGGGACTGGTATCCCGGGCCGCCGCCTGTTGTAAGATAGATGAAGTCAAAGTTATTGAAGACCCAGATGGTGCGCAAAATTGCCACAATGCCAATGATCTTGCTCAGGTTTGGCAACGTGATATAGCGAAGCTCCTGAAAGTAGTTGGCCCCCTCAATACGCCCCACCTCATACTGATCCTCAGGGATGGTCTGAAACCCCGCGTACAGCGACATCATCATAAAGGGCGTGCCAAACCAGATATTCATGACCACCACCACCAGCAAGGATTGCTTCAAGCTGAACCATGCCTGGGGGGATGAAATCAGGCCGGAGGCGGTCAGCAATTGGTTGAGAATGCCATAGGCCGGGTTCAGCATCCAGCGCCAGGAAAAGGCCATGACGATGGCCGGAAACGTCCAGGGAATAATCAGCGCGGAGCGAAAGAAGGGCCTGCCTCTGCGGATGCGCTGCAATGCCTGCGCCAGGATGAAGCCAAACAGGAATTGCAGCCCCACGCTGAGCACGGTCCATACCACGCTGTTTTTTAATCCGGCCCAGGTCTTGTCCTGCCCAAAAAGATAAAGGTAGTTTTTGAATCCTACGAACTTCGGAGCGCCCTTGGTCAAGAACGTTACATTGGTGAAGCTCTGAAAAATGGTGATGCACACCGGCAGAGCCACCAGGATCAGCAGAAACAGCACCCCTGGGATCAAGAATAAATATCCCAGGTTGTGGTCCAGCATCCCCCAAAAGGAACGCCTTGGCTTGATGGATTTCATGTGGAGCGTTTCCTCCCAACCGTCTTCCCGTGCCTGGCTCAAGGCCAGGCACGGGAAGGGAATGACGTTGATTTTCTTTCTCTGGGGGGCCAGCCGGGAAAACGTGAGGCTTATTCCGCGCTGGCGGCGACCAAATCGTCAATATACGCTTGCAGGGCTACGGCGGTATCGGCCACGGCGGTTGCCACATCCTTGCCGTTCACCAGGATGTCGCTGAACATCTCCTGCACCAATCCGGAGGACGTTACGGAAATGGTGGCGATGGTCAAGCCCTGGGTGGTGCCGGGGAAGGTGCCTTTTTCAACGCCCTCCGCATTGAGCTTCGCGGTTTTGAGCATCAATTCGGCATGCTCGCCGGTGAAGTTGCGATGCTGCCAATAGGGGCTGTCCTCCTCCAGGTACTCCAGCAGCACAGGGGTCTGGCCCGGGGTGATGGTGTTGATCAGCTCCATGTAATTATCCTCACGGTACATGAATTTGATGAACTCCTTGCCAACCTCCTGGGCGGGGGTATCAAACACCACGAAGTTGATCACGCCCAGCATCCAGGCGGGCGGAGCGGTCACATCAACGTTGTCCAGCAGCTCCGCGTTATCGGCAATGATGTTGTTGGGAAGGAAGCCGGTCTGGTACACCATCATATCCACCCCTGTGGTGAAAAGGGTGAACTGGTCGGAGTCGCCATAATCCAGCGCGCCCGGC
>JARKQO010000569.1 GCA_029974855.1 Eubacteriales bacterium | reverse complement strand
CTCCCGGCCGGGCCGGTCCATGACGTGGACCTGATAGCCCCGGGGGTCCAGCCCTTCCAGCAGCTCCCCCAGCAAGGTGCCCTTGCCCGCCGCGTCCCAGCCCTCCAGCAGGATCACCACGGGGACGCCCAGGCTGCGGAGCTGCTGCTGCAAGGCCATCATCTTCTGGGCCAGCTGGTCAAAATCCTCGGGGTCGGGGGAGGGCATAAGGGCAGCCTCCGGGGCAGGGGCCTCCTGGAGAAGGGCTTCTTGGGGGGCCTCCGGGGCGGTTACGGCCTTGGGAGCCCGGGGCTTGGAGGTTCGAGGTTTGGGAGCGGTAGCCTTGGGGGCCGCCGCCTTGGGGGCCCGGGGCTTTGGCGGGGCAGCCTTTTCAGGGACCGGCGCATCCAAAGCCCGCTCCGCCCCGGCATCCAGAATTTTTTCAGGACCGGCCATCTTCATGCCTCCTTTGGGGATGGAAGAAAAATCCAATAGGAAAGATGCAATACATTTCCCCCTCCTGAAAGCTTTTTCCTGCTTGGGGCGGATTTTTGCCTATGGGCAGCGGGACTGGCAAAGCTTGTCACCTGCCTGCCAATATGCTATCATAACCCAAGCATAACCCAAAAGAGGGCATGGCATCAGGAAGAGGAGAAAAGCAAATGAAAGCATTGTTCATCGGCGGAACGGGAACCATCAGCGCGTCCATCTCCCAGCTGTGCGTGAGCCAGGGCTGGGAGCTGTACCTGCTGAACCGGGGCAACCGGAGCGAGGCGGCCCCCCGGGAGGCAAAGATCATCCGGGCGGACATCAACGACCTTCAGGACGTGAAGGAAAAGCTGGGGGACCTGCGCTTTGACGTGGTGGCGGATTTCATCGCCTTCACCCCGGAGCAGGTGGCCCGGGACGTGGCGCTGTTTGCGGGCAGAACCCGGCAGTATTTTTTCATCAGCTCCGCCTCGGCCTACCAAAAGCCCCTGTCCTCCCCCTTTGTCACCGAGGGCACCCCTTTGGCCAACCCCTTCTGGCAATACAGCCGGGACAAAATCGCCTGCGAGGCGGCGCTGATGGAGGCCTACCGGACCACCGGCTTTCCGGTGACCCTCATCCGCCCCAGCCACACCTACGACCAGCGGAGAATCCCCATGGCGATCCACGGGAAGGGCGGCAGCTATGCGGTGGTGCGGCGCGTCCGGGAGGGGCGCAAGGTCATCGTGCCCGGGGACGGCCTGAGCCTGTGGACCCTGACCCACAGCCGGGATTTCGCCGTGGCCTTCTGCGGCCTGATGGGCAACCTCCACGCCATTGGGGAAACCTACCAGATCACCGGGGATGAAACCCTCACCTGGAACCAGATTCTGGAGGCCGTGGGCCGGGCGGTGGGCAAAGCCCCCCGGATGGTGCACATCGCCAGCGAAACCCTGGCGGCCCTGTGCCCGGCCTATGTGGGAGCCCTGCTGGGGGACAAGAGCAACACCGTGATCTTTGACAACGCCAAGATCAAGCGGGCGGTGCCCCAGTTTCAAACCACCATCCGCTTTGACCAGGGGGTCCGGGAGGCCGTGGCCTACATCGACGCCCACCCGGAATACCAGACCGATGACCCGGAGTTCGACGCCTGGTGCGATGCCCTGATTGAAAGCTATGAGGGGGCCCAGGCTTCCTGGCCCAGGCTGGATATGGAGTAAGGGGCCCCGGGCCCCGGGGCGGCAAAAGGACATCAAAAGAAGCCTTTGGAGCATGGATTCCCACGCTTCAAAGGCTTCTTTGCGAGGCTGCGGCGGCCATGCCTCAGGCCTTTTCTTCCTTCCCCAGCACGGCGGCCACGGGGATCAGCAGGAAGATGAGCCAGCCCGGGTGCCACAGGTTGAAGTAGAAGCCCAGCACCAGGTAGATCAGCACGATGGCCACCGGGTTGGTGAGCTTTTGCCAGGTTGTGGTAGGGCGCATGTAGAACAGGGGAATGGTCAGAAACAGCAGCCAGCCCGGATGCCACAGGTTCATCCCAAATCCCAGCAGCAGGTATAGCCCTACGATCAGCAGGGGATAGACCCCGGCCAGCTTCCGCTGCCTGTGCTCCCGCTCCTGGCGGGCCTTGGTTTCGTAGTAGCTGCCCTCGGGGCCCAGAGTTTCGCGGCGGTCCTCCATGTGCAATCCTCCTTCACGGCGCGTCAAACTTTTGTGGACGGGTACAGTATAGCACAGGAGGAACCTGGTAAAAAGCGGGAACCGATCAAAAACCGCTAAAGAATCGCTGAAAGGGGAATGAGAATTTGGTGAGAGGGCCGGGGAAGGCCCCCCCGGTTACGCCTCCGGCTCCAGCAGGCCCAAATCCCCGTCCTTGCGCAGGTACAGCACGCTGGTGCTGTCCGTCTCGGCGTTTACGAACACAAAGAAGCTGTGCCCCAAAAGCTCCATCTGCAAAACCGCGTCCTCCAGGGACATGGGGCGCACGGGAAAGGTCTTGTGGCGGACGATTTTGCGGGCGGCCTGGCCGGGCTCGTCCATTTCCTCCAGAAACTCGAATTCCTCGGGCTGGAAGGCGTCCGCCCGAAGGCGCTTTTCCAGCTTGGTGCGGTGCTTGTGGATCTGCCGCTCCAGCTTGGCCAAAGCCTGGTCGATGGAGACGTAGAGATTATCCTCGTGGCTGGCCTCGGCCCGCAGCAGCACCCCCTCGGAGATGACGGTGATCTCGCAGGTGCGGCGGTCGTTCTTCTGCTTGCCCAGGCGCACCTGCATTTCCGTGCTCTGGTCCAGGTAGCGCTCCATCTTGCCGACTTTTTTCATGATCCGCTGGGTAACGGCGTTGGACACGCTCATGTTTTTGGCGGTAATGGTGGTCTTCATAGGGTACAGCTCCTTTGCGTGTAATGGGGAAAAAACCGGTGGAAGACAGTGCATTGGTGCTCCAATGGTCTCACGCTCCGATCGGCTTGGGCCCCGGGCCCGAGGGGTAAATTTTGGTACCTGTTGGTAGGATTCGACAGGGGGAGGGCCTTTTCCTGCCGGGGGAGACCGGGGGGCCGGGGACCATTCCGGGGCCAGAGGCCTACAAGGGTCCCCCATCCCTCAGTAGCATTCCCATAAAATCTCCAGGCATTGCTCCTGGGTGAAAAGGATGGGGTTGTTGTCCATGCGGCCGACGGTGAAGGCGGCTGCGGCCAGCTCCGGCAGGGCCTCCTCCCGGACGCCGAAGGCGGACAGCCGCAGGGGCTGGATGGCTTGGCTCACCCGCTCCAGCCAGGAGGCGAGGCCCTCGTCCTCGTCAAACAGGGAGGACAGCCGCTCCATCTCCGGCACGGCGGCCCGGTTCCGCTCCATCACCGGGGCCAAGGTCAAGGCCGCAGCGTAGCCGTGGGGCACCCCGTGGCGCAGGGTGATGGGATAGCTGAGGCTGTGGCAGGCGGCGGTGCGGGTCTGGGAAAAGGCCAGCCCGGCCAGCAAGGAGGCCACGCACATCTCCCGGCGCAGGGAAAGGTCCTGGGGGGCGGCCAATACCTGGGGCAGAAAGCGGCGCACCCCCTGGACGGCGCTGAGGGCCAGAGCCTGGCTGAAGGGGTTGCGGGCCTTGGCCCAGAAGGCCTCCATGGCGTGGGACAGGGCGTCCAGGCCGGTGGAAAGGGTCAAAGAGGCGGGCATGCCGGCGGTCCATTCGGGACTGAGGAGGGCCGCCTTGGGGAAGCAGCCGGGGCAGTCGATGGAGAGCTTTTGGCTGTTCCGGGTATCCCACAGGGTGGCCCAATGGGTCACCTCGCTGCCGGTGCCGGCAGTGGTGGGTATGGCAAGGATACCCGGAAAAGCAGGGTCCTGACGCAGGTATTTTTTTTCCACAATGGCCTGGCGCACAGCGTCGGGGCTGCGGGTGTCCGAGGGGGGCAGGTTCCACAGGGCGCTGACGCCCTTGGCCAAATCGATGCAGCTGCCCCCGCCGATGGCGAGAATGCAGCTGGGGTCAAAATCCTGCTGCCGCAGCTGGGCCAGGGCCTCGGCCAGGCGCTGCACCGAGGGGTTGGAGGGGATGTCCGTGATGAGGTGCAGGCAATGGCCGTCCCCTTGCAGGGCGGAAAACAGAGCCGCCAAGGCCAGCTCCCCGCACAGAAAGCGGGGGGCCAGCACCAGCAGCCTTTCGGCCCGGCCCCGGAGCATCTCCCGCAGGGCCGCCTCCCCCTGGGCCTTGGACAGCACCCGGACGTCCACCGGGCAGAAGGGCGCAAAGGAAGCCATGGGCGATCCCTCCTTACTAGTTGTCACTATTCGTCGCTGGGAATCAGCGTGAGGATGTCCTTGATGGGCATGCAGCCTGCGTCCGCCTCCAGGGAGCGGCCATGGCACAAAATGCTTTGGGCCGTTTTCACCATGGCGGGGAAGGCGCTGCGCAGCAGGTGGTTGGCGTAGATGACGATGTTGGCCCCGGCGGCCTGAAGCTCCCCCTCGGTGACGCCGGGATAGGTGGTGGGCACCACCACGATGGGGGTGGCGCTGTCCTCCGCCCGGAAGCGGCGCAGGAACTCCAGAATCTCGTCAGGGGTTTTCTGGCAGCTGTGGATCATGACGCCGTCGGCACCGGCGCGCACATAGCTGCGGCAACGGCCCAGGGCATCCTCCTGGCCCTGGCCCAGAATCAGGCTTTCGCAACGGGCGAAGATCATGAAATCCCGGGTCTTTTGGGCATGCTTCCCGGCCCGGAGCTTCTCGCAGAAGGCCTCCACGCTTTCCTGGCGCTGCTGGGCCCCGGTGCCGAACAGGGAGTTCTTTTTCAGGCCCGTCTTGTCCTCGATGATGATGGCGGAGATGCCCAGGCGCTCCAAGGTGCGCAGGGCGAACACGAAGTGCTCCGTCTGGCCCCCGGTGTCCCCGTCCAAAATGATGGGCTTGGTGGTGACCTCCATGATCTCCTCCAGGGTGGCGATGCGGCTGGTCAAGTCCACCAGCTCGATGTCCGGCTTGCCCTTGGCTGTGGAATCGCACAGGGAGCTGACCCACATGGCGTCAAAGCCCTTTCGGCCCCCGGGCACCTCCACCTGGGTGTTTTCCACGATGAGCCCGGTGATGCCGTTGTGGGCCTCCATGACGCTGAGCAAGGGCTTTAGGGCCAGCAGGCGGCGCAGCCGGCCCCGCCGGGCCTCGGGCATGCTGAGGCGGGAGTGCAAGGAGGACACCGCCTCCTCGGCGGCGCTGTGGCTGTAGGGGAACTCCACCAGCTCCCCGCCGTATCCGGCCAGCAGCCGGGCCACCTCCTCCCGGATGGGGGACTGGACCCCGGTTCGCCAGTCATCCCCGTGGACCACGATGTCCGGGGTCAGCCGCAGGAGGATGTCCCGGTAGCTGAGGGTTTCCTGCACCACCACCCGCTTCACCCCGCTGAGGCTTTCAAAAAGCTGGACCCGCTCCTCCAAAGGGATCAGGGGATAGCGCTTGTAGGCGGCGATGGCCTCGTCCGTCAGCACCCCCACGGTGAGCTCCCCCAGCTCCGCCGCCCGGCGGAGGATACGGATATGGCCGCTGTGGAGGATATCGGTGCTAAAGCACATGTACACTTGTTTCACGGGAAGGCCCCCTTTGGTTGTGATTACGCCAAGGTTTCCAAAAACCGCCGCTTTACCCGGCTCAGGTCATCGGCGTCGTCGATTTCGTGGCACAGGCGGCCCCGCAGCTCCAGGGGATACAGGGGGAGAGCGCCATGCAGGGCGTTAAAGGCGTTTTCCGCGTAGACCGCCACCTCCCCCCGGGCCTCAAAGGCCCCGATGCTGTCCAGCCAGAGGGCGAAATCCCGGGCCAGCAGCCTGTAGGCGGGCTGGCAGGCCACGCAGCCCGGCCCGAACAGGTCCACCCCCACCGCTTGGATGCGGCCCTCTTGCAGCCGGGCCTTGAAGTCCTTTTGGGGCAAGGGCAGGCCGCTGTCCACCGCCATGGCGCTGACGGGGCTATGCAAAAGCTCTTTCAGCACGCTTTCCTCCAGCACCAAATCCCCGTGGAGCAGCAGCACGTCCCGGCCCCGCAGCAAAGGCGCGGCCAGGTGGATGCTGTGGATGTAGTTGGTGCGGGCATAGTCCGGGTTGTGCACAAAGGCCGCCTCCAGGGGCAGGTTCAGGCCCCGCACGTGGGCCTCCAGCAAAGGAGCGAAGGGCCCGGTGGTGATCACCGCTTCGCAAATCCCTACTTTGCATAGCAGCTCCAACTGGCGGCTGAGAAGGGTATAGCCTCCGCCGATGTCCAGCATGGCCTTGGGTTTTTCCTGGGTCAGGGGCCCCAGGCGGGTGCCTTGGCCCGAGTTGAGAATCAGCGCTATCATCCGTATCCTCGCTTTTTAGGGGGTAGTGGATAAGGTGTCCATGAGGCCCCGGAGGTTTTGCCTGGGGGTCAAAGTGGGGCGGCCCAAGTCCGGCCGGGAGCCCTGGGCCAGCAAAATCTCCAGAAAGCGGAGCCCTGTGGGTGCGGGCTGCCGCAAAAGGGCCAGGGCCTCCCGCAGCTCCGGCAGGCTTTGGGCGGTCAGGCATTGGTCAAAGCCGGCGGCCCGGGCCAAAGGCCCAAAGGCCAGGTCCCCCCGGCACACGGGCATGCCCCCCACGCTTTCGTGGGCCCCGTTGTTCAGCAGTACATGCACCAAGTTCAGGGCCCGCTGCCGGGCCTCCACCGCCAGGCTGCCCAGGTGCATCAGGGCGGCTCCGTCCCCGTCCAGGCACCAGACGGTGAAGTCGGGCCTTGCCATGGCGATGCCCAAGGCGATCATGCCCCCGTGGCCCATGCTGCCCACGGTCAGGAAATCGTGGCCGTGGTTTTGGTGTAGCTCCTCCCGCAGGGCAAACACCTCCCGGGAGGTTTTCCCGGTGGTGGACACATATACATCCTTGGGGCCGGAAGCTGCCAAAATTTCCCGCAGGGCCTCCTCCCGCTTCAGGGGATGGGGGCTTGGGTAGGACAGGCCGGGCCCCCCGGTGAAGGCCCCCTGGCTCGCCAGATAGGCCACGCTCCGGCCCGCCTCCAGGGCCTCCAAGGCCAAAGGCAAGGTGGCGGCAAAGGCCTCCTCCCCGGTATCCGCCGCCAGGGGAAACACCCGCAGGTCCATCAGCTCCAGCAGCTCCCGGGTGATGAGCCCCTGGAAGGCGTGCTGGGGCTCGTCCTTCACCCCGGGCTCCCCCCGCCAGCCCACCACGAACACGCAGGGGATGCCGTAGACCCGCTGGTTCAGCAAGGAGGCGACGGGGTTGACGGCGTTGCCGATGCCGCTGTTTTGCAGATAGCACAGCCCGGGCTTCCCCGTGGCGATGAAATGCCCGGCGCAAAGGGCCACGGCGCCGCCCTCGTTGGCGGCCACCACGTGGGAGCCCCGGTCGCCATGGGCTTGGTAGAGGGCGTCGTTCAGGGGCTTCAGCAGGGAATCCGGCACCCCGGCAAAAAAGCTCACGCCCAGTTGCTCCATACCCTGAAGAAAGACAGAGGTTTTCATGGGCAGGATTCCTTTCGGTTTGTGTTGGCGCCCTTATCATACCACGGGGCCGGGGCCGGGGCAAGGGGAGGGGCGGGGGCTCCCGGGGCGGGGTACGATGCCTTCGACGAGGCCGCCATCGGCGCGGATACCTCCCTGTCCGTTTTCTTTGAAGAAAGCGGCTGGGTGTTCGCGGAGTTCAATTCCCCCCTGGGCTGGGTCCGGGCCTGGATTCCGGCGGATCAGGTGGAGGCCCGCCAGGGGCTTTTGCGGCGGGCGGCATAACGGCGGCCGGGAATGGAGAGCCTGCCGCTTCCCAGCCCTATGCCAACGGGCTGAAGCCGCTCCGGGAAGCCCCCCTGGGGTGACTTTTCTGATCACATAAAGAAAGCCCCTCAGAGTATGGACTTTGACCGCCGGAGGAATTATAATGGAAATTGTGGCAGCTTTCGGCATTTTATGCCATGGCCCTTTCGCAAAGCAGATTGGCCGCGTCCTTGGGTAAACGGGGAAGCCAACTGTTCGTTGATGATTCTTCCATTCATACCCAAGGCCCCACATCATTCGTTTTTGGGAGGCGGTTTGCTTGCTGTTTTCGAGCCTGGAATTCCTGTTCTTTTTTCTGCCGGTGGTGCTTGCGGGGTCCTTCCTGCTGAAAAAACAAGCCGCAAACTACTTCCTGATGGCTGCCAGCCTATTTTTTTATGCCTGGGGCGAGCCCCGCTTTGTGCTGGTGATGATCGCCGTTATTTTTCTGGATTACGCCCTTGCCTATGGGATCGCCCGCTGCCAGGAGGCCGGGAAAACCGGGAGAATATGGCTTGCGGCAGCGGTGGCGTCCAATATTGGCATATTGTTTGTTTATAAATACCTTAACTTTTTTACCAGAAACCTGGCGAAGGTTTTCGGCGGCGGAATCCCTGTGACCTCCATCCTCCTGCCGATTGGGATTTCCTTTTTCGTTTTTCAGTCCCTCTCCTATGTCATAGACGTGTACCGCAAGGATACCGCCGTGCAGAAGAATCCCTTTTATGTGTGCCTGTACGTGTCGCTGTTTCCCCAGCTGATTGCCGGGCCCATCGTGCGGTATACCACCATTGCGGAGGAAATCACCCACCGCGCCGTCACCGTGGAGGATTATGCGGCGGGTATCAGGCGGTTTATCGCGGGGCTCAGCAAAAAGGTGATTTTGGCCAATTCCTTCGCCGTGGTGGCGGATGCGGCGTTTTCCGCCGCCAGGGACGGGTCCCTGTCCACCAGCCTTTCCTGGCTGGGGATCATCGCCTATAGCTTTCAAATCCTGTTCGATTTTTCCGGTTATTCGGACATGGCCATCGGCATGGGCCGGATGCTGGGCTTTCATTTTTTGGAGAATTTCGATTTTCCCTATATCGCCAAATCCATCTCGGAGTTTTGGCGGCGCTGGCACATCTCCCTGGGCACCTGGTTTCGGGACTATGTATATTTCCCTTTGGGGGGCTCCCGGGTGAAGAGCCGGGGAAGGCTTGTGTTCAACCTGCTGGTGGTGTGGGGCCTTACGGGCCTGTGGCACGGCGCCAACTGGACCTTCGTTTTTTGGGGGCTGATGTATTTTGCGCTGATCGCCTTTGAAAAGCTGACGGGCTTCCCCCAAAGGCTCCGGCACGGCTTTGCCCGGGGGCTGTACCGGGTGTTCACATTGCTGTGCGTTGTGGGCGGCTGGGTCATTTTTCGGGCGGAGGATATGCGGGTGGCCCTGGCGTACTTCAAAAGCATGGTGGGCCTTGGGGGCGGCCCCCTGTTTGATCCGATCACCCTGTTTCACCTGAATGAAACGGCCGTATTTTTGGTATTTGCCGTTTTGCTTTCCATGCCGTTTTTCCCCTGGCTCAGAAAGCGGCTGGAGGGGATCAAACCGCTGCGCAGGGCAGGGCCCTCCTTGCTGGTGGCGACATACCTTTTCCTGTTTGTCCTCTCCGTGTCCTACCTAGCGGTGGGCGGGCATAATCCCTTCATTTATTTCAACTTTTGATAAGCCCGGACCGGAAAGGAGCAACCCCGATGCCTTTGCGAAAAGCCCTGAAAAAAATAAGCGCGGACA
Organism: Eubacteriales bacterium; assembly: GCA_029974855.1. The sequence continues at coordinate 237 of JARKQO010000569.1, read as the reverse complement.
AGGTGCTGATTTTGCTGTTATGCGGGCTGTTGGGTTTTTTATGCCTGATGAATTCCCACCTGCTGGTCCGGGAGGGCCAAAGGGTGATTGGCAAAATCAGCCGGGGGGAAGCCATCCGGGTGAAAGCGGAAACAGAACATTTTGCAAAGGAGCTTCAAGCCTATTTTTACCGGCTGTACGATTTTATCGACTTCAACGGCTTGGCCCGCAGGCTGATGGGGCAGCGGGAAATGAACC
>JARKQO010000566.1 GCA_029974855.1 Eubacteriales bacterium | reverse complement strand
ATCCCGGCCTGGTGCCCGAACGGCTGATGGTAGGGCAAAGCATCATCAACCCGCTGGGGTTTGCGGTGGTCCCCGATAACGTCCCCTTTTCCTCCCTGCTGCTGGGCCTTGTGGTGGAGGGCCTTACCGCCCGCTATCCCCAGATCAGCCGGGGCAGCATCGGACAGAGCTTACTGAGCCAACCCCTGCCCGTTCTCACCTTTGGTCAGGGCGCCACCCAGGTGTTTGTCAACGCCTCCCATCATGCCAACGAATGGATCACCACGCCGATCGTCTTGCGGTTTTTAGAGCAATATGCAGGGGCGGTGGCGGCAGGCGGGCAAATCACCTCCTATAAGGCGGCGGACTTATACCAGACCACGCAATTGGTGATGGTTCCCATGGTCAATCCCGATGGGGTGGACCTGGTCACCGGCCTATACGATACGGATACTTCGGCCTATTGGCAGGCCCGCGCCATCTCCCGCCAATTTCCCACCATCCCCTTCCCCAGCGGCTGGAAGGCCAACATTGAAGGAGTGGACCTCAACCTCAACTATCCCGCCGAGTGGGAGCGGGCCCGGGAGATCAAATATGCCCAGGGCTTTACCCAGCCCGCGCCCCGCGACTTTGTCGGTCCCAGCCCCCTGTCCGAGCCGGAATCCCAGGCCATGCACCGCTATTCCCAGTCCCAGCAGTTCGGGCTCACCCTCTCCTATCATTCCCAGGGCGAGGTGATCTTCTGGCAGTTTATGTCCTACGAAGTGCCCCGCGCGTTAGAGATCGGCCAGCAGCTGGCCCAGGTCAGCGGCTATGAATTGGCCGAGGTGCCCTATGATTCCTCTTTTGCAGGCTATAAGGACTGGTTTATCCAAACCTACCGCCTTCCCTCTTACACCGTGGAAGTAGGCCGGGGCGCAAACCCGTTGCCCCTCTCCCAGTTCGCCGCCATCTACGCCGCCAACCTGCCCCTCATCGCCACGGCGCTTGCGCTTGCGCCCGCCCCTTCCTAAAAAACGCGCTCTTTAAAAGGCAGCCGATGCTGCCTTTTTGTGTTTTATGTCTGCTTTATAGGGCGCTGTTCCCCCTTGCGCCTTTTGCCTTCCATCGCTCACCGCCAATAAAAAAAGGGCCCTTTGGGCCCTTTTTTCCATGGTTAACGGTAGGATTCCTGATAGATCTTTAGGCAATCCGCTTTGCTCAATGGGACCGGGTCCCCGGTAAACAAGTGGCCCATGGTCTCCCAGGCATTGTCCACCAGCGCGGGCAGTTCTTCCTGGGTCATGC
>JARKQO010000536.1 GCA_029974855.1 Eubacteriales bacterium | reverse complement strand
GCGAGAAACGGGGTGGAGCTTGGCGGGGGACAAAAGGTCCTGGGGATCTATATTCGCCCCTGGCAGGACAACAGTTATCTGGAAGAGCTGGCCGCAGCCTGTGACGGTTTGCGGCGGGAGGGCTGGCAGATCGTCTTTGTTCCCATGCATTTCCCCGGCGACATCGGCGTGGCCAAGACCGTCGTGAAAATGATGGGCGAGGAAGCTGTTTTCTTAAAAGAACATTACGATCCGGAAGAAATCCTCTCCCTGACCGGCCAGATGAGCGTGGTCCTGGGGATGCGCCTCCATGCCCTGATCGACGGGGCGGTAATGGGCGTACCCCTGGTGGCCCTTTCCTATGACCCCAAAGTTGAAGGTTTTATGAAGCAGATCGGCCAGCATTCCCTGCTGCCCGTGAGTGAATTGCGGGCCCGCACCCTGGTGGATCTGGTCAATTGGGCCTATGAGCGGCGCGGGGAAATTGCCGGCGAGCTGGCGGAATTTGTCAAGCCGGTGTACCAGAAAGCCTGGCAGAATGCGCGCCTGGCCATGTCTTTGCTGAAGGGGATGAAGCTATGACCAAAAGTCTGGCCAAGGCGGCGGCGGTCATTATGGTGATGAATTTGGCCGGCAGGCTGCTGGGCTTCGTCCGGGAAACAGTGATAGCCAAGGAATTTGGGGCCACCCATCTCACGGACGCCTACCTGGTGGCCTATACCCTCCCCTATTTTCTCCAGGCCGTCCTGGGGATGGCCCTGGTTTCCTCCATCGTTCCCGTGGTCACCAAATACCTGGTCAGGGGTGAGGAAGAAGAAGCCTGGCGGATAGCCAGCATCACCCTGAACTGGACGGTGCTGATCATGACGGGACTGGCCATCCTGGGAGCCCTGGGCGCTAGAGGCCTGGTCTTTCTTACCGCACCCGGCTTTGAGGAATCCACCGCCCGGCTGGCCGCGGTCTTGACGGTGATCATGTTTCCCTCCCTGATTTTTATGGGAGCGGGGATGCTGATGACCGGCATTCTTAACGCCAGAAAGGCTTTTGCCGTGGCCGCCTTTGCCCCGGGCTTCACCAGCCTGGTGATTATTTTGTCCGTGGTCTTCCTGGGAAAATACGGCATCCATTACCTGGCCTGGGGCACCCTGGCCGGGATGGCGGGCGCCATGCTGATCCAGCTTCCGGTGTTAAAAAGGATCGGGTTTAAGTATTCCTGGGACTGGCAGGTGAGCCATCCGGAAGTAAAGGGATTATTTATCAATCTGCTGCCCATCTTTCTGGGAACAGCCGTCAACCAGTTATACCTGGCCATTAACCGCATTTTTGCCTCGGGCCTGGCCGCGGGCAGCATTTCGGCTTTGAATTATGCCGGAAAGCTGATGAACCTGCCGATGGGTATTTTTGTCCTGGCTGTTTCCTCGGCCATCTTTCCCACCCTTTCCGAGCAGGCTGTGCGAGGCGACCGGGCGGCCCTGGGGTTCACCCAAGCCCGGGGGATCAAGCTGGTGCTGCTGGTAACCCTGCCGGCCTCGGCCGGCCTGATGGCCCTGAGAACACCCATCGTCAAGCTCCTCTTTGAAAGAGGCGCCTTTGATGCCGTCGCTACCCAGATGACGGCAGGGGCTTTGTTTTATTTTTGCCTGGGCATGTTTGCCATGTCCCTGACCATGGTTTTGACGAGGGCCTATTATGCTCTGGGTGATGTCAGGACGCCGCTGTTTTTGGGGCTGGGCTCC